>JAISZE010000114.1 GCA_031269405.1 Treponema sp.
CATAACTGTTGACACTCTTTCAGCAAACTGGCTTATGACCAAGGCGATTGCCGTTCATAAAACCCCCGCTGAAATTATCAGCGACTTGATTCAAAAAGAAATTGCCGCCGCATTATAGGAAGGGCTAAGTAGTGTCTGTCACCTTATAGACAGGCTCTACTTATTCTTCCGCCTGCGGGGTTGGTTGATTCATAACAGCTCCCTCTTCAACCAAGGCCGGTCTTCCGGTTTTATCCCATTTGTTCAAAACTGTGAGAAATTATAGCATTTTATCATCCCGTTGTCTTTACAGCCCGAGCAAGAGCCTCGCGATGGCGAAATAAATTATCAGCGAGGCGCTGTCCACGACGGTGGTGATAAGGGGCGCCGCCATGATGGCGGGATCAACCTTAAACTTTTTGGCGGCCATAGGGAGCAGGCAGCCAATGCTTTT
The DNA here is from genome assembly GCA_031269405.1 of Treponema sp. The sequence goes on from JAISZE010000114.1 coordinate 434, forward strand.
GGCCATTATCACGGTAATGAGCATACTGGTGGTAACAGTCAGGGAAAGCATGGGGTTATGGCCGTTTATGAAGTAGATGCGCGCGAAGTTGATAACCCCCAGGGCTATGCCGCAGAGAAAGCCGATGCGGACTTCTTTCCAGAGCACTACCATGATGTCACGGAAGCGGATTTCGTCCAGCGCCATGCCGCGGATGATCAGGGTGGATGTCTGGGTGCCGGCGTTGCCGCCGGTGTCCATAAGCATGGGGATAAAAGCCACCAGTACCGGCAGAACCGCCAGGGCGTCCTCGAACCCGGTGATGATGATCCCGGTGATAGTCGCCGAAAGCATGAGGAAGAGGAGCCAGACGATACGGTTACGCGCCAGAGCCAATATGCCGGCTTTAAGATAAGGCTCCTCAGAGGGGCTCAAGGCGCCCATCTTTTCAAAGTCCTCGGTGTTTTCCTCTTCGATAACCTCCACTACGTCGTCTACTGTAACGATACCCACCAGGCGCTGTTCCCGGTCTACAATGGGCATAGAAATAAGGCTGTAATGCCTGAACTGGGCGGCCACGTGTTCCTGGTCATCAGTTGTATAGGCGAAAACGAAATTGGTTTCCATGATTTCACCGATAGTCTCCTCAGGCCTGGCCAGCATAAGATCCTTGGCCGTAACGGTGCCCACCAGGAACCTTCCGGGCTTTATCACGTAACTGGTGTAGATGGTCTCCTTGTTTATCCCGATGTCCCTGATGTGATCAAACGCCTCGCATACCAGATCGTCTTCGTGAAGCTCCACATACTCGGTGGTCATGATGCTTCCGGCTGAATCTTCGGGGTACTGGAGGAACTGGTTGATAGTCTTCCGCTTTTCAGGGTTGATATTCTGGAGCAGGCGGTTCACCACGTTTGCGGGCATTTCCTCGATAACGTCTACCGCGTCGTCAACAAAGAGCTTGTTCATAATGTCCCTGACTTCGTTATCCGAGAGGGCTTCGATGATGATCTGCTGCTCGCCGGGATCAACATAGGCAAACACCTCTGCAGCCATGTTCTTGGGCAGAAGCCGGAAGATTTGGACAATCCGCTCTTTGCTTTCGTTCTTAAAGATGTCGGCAATGTCCACTGCGTTCATGTTTTCAAAACAAGAGCGTAGTTTTACCGCTTTGATAGGGCTTTCATTGAGAAGTTCAAGAAGTTTTTCTTTTTCCATAAAGGCTCTCCTCCGGTTACGGGTTTCCGCCTGGAGGAAAAAGAGCCGTCCTGTCAGGAATGAAACACCGAAACTGTCAATTTTGTTGTTTTGTTTTTACGGCGGCTACTACCGCCGCCGTCCGAATCGGACATGGCGTTTCCTCCTTCAAATACTATAGCAAAATCCGCTATAAAGAGCAAGAGCGCCAGGGACGGGAAACGAAAAACAGGGCGCACAGGGCCGCCAAAGCCGCTATAGGTACTGGTGAATCCTGGAAGGAGCCGCCGGCATATAGGCCTTGCCGTCTACGATCTTATAACGCTCGTTTTCATCCCAGGGAAGGGATTTCAATGCGCGCGGCTTCCCACATAAAAATACTCGCCGCAGAGGCAACATTGAGGGAATTCACCGCCCCGGTAAGGGGAATGGCCGCAATGCCGTCGCAGAGGCCCTTTAAGGCCACGCTCATGCCCTTGGCTTCGTTCCCGATGACGATCATGATAGGCCGCCTGAGCCTTTCGTTCCTTAAAGAAAGCTCCCCGGAAGAGTCGGTCCCCAGAACGCGCAGGGCGTTCCGCTTTTTTTCGGTTCTGATAAATTCTTCCAGTTCTTTCATCGATTCAATCTGCGCCACAGGGGTATGAAACACGCTCCCCAGGCTCGCCCTGATGGTTTTGGGATCGTACACATCAGCCGAATGGCCCAGGATAAGGGCCGCGTCAACACCGAAGCAGTTGGCGGAACGCAGTATCGATCCGAGGTTCCCGGTGTCCGCGGGACGGTCAAGCAGCAGGAGGAAAGGCTCTTCCGGGAGCTGTAAGTCGTTTAGTTTCAGCATACTGATTCTTACCGTAACCAGCATTTCCGAAGGTTCCTGACGGTCGCAGAGTTTGTTATACAGCCAAGGGGCCATTTCGATGATAGCAGCGCCCTGGACGGCGCCCTTCCCCTGGGAGAGGATCACGTTTTTCGCCCACCCGGAAAGGGCGGCGCTTTTCGCGGTGATGATCCGGGTTATTTCGACGCCCGCCTTCAGCGCCTGCTTTATGGGCTCGATCCCTTCTATAAAGACTTCATGGGCTTTTGTCCGCTTTGCCCGGTTCAGTTTGAGCGATTCGATGATCTGGTATTCGGCGTTTTCGCTGTTTATCAGGATTTTTTTCATCATTCCCGGCGTCTCAGTCAAAACAATTCCCTTCTTGCATTAAAGCGCCTCTTTGCCGTATAATATTACTGTCAAAAGCCAAAACAAGGAAGGTACAGTATGGTCAGGGTAGTTGCGTCTAATTATATCAAACCGGAAAACATCAAAGCTGCGGAACCTCTTTTTCGCGAGATGATCGCCGCAACCAGGAAGGAAAAGGGCTGCATTGAGTACCGTCTTTTTACCCAAAAAGACGCGTCGGGTCTCTTTGTCTTTATTGAGGAATGGGAAAGCCAGGAGGCTTTGGACAAACATATCGCTTCGGAACACTTTACCCGGATCATCCCCCGGATAGGAAAGCTCAAAGCCAAGGATGGGGATGCGCGGATATTTGACGGAGAGTTTAAGTGAGACCTCTATACATCACTTTGCTGTAATCCCGTTCTTCCGCTTCATATAATATCCGGTAAATAAGTTAACCTGCGGTTCCCTTGGGTTCATGTTCGATTAAACCGCCGCTAAAAGCGGCTTAAAGAGGAGTATGTATGGAATCTTTGCAAATCCCCGCGGCAGCGGGAACCAGGTACGACCTGCTTGCCCTGGGAGCCCTGGTAACCAGGCTCGATCCGGGAGTTGTCCCTTTTAAGGACGCCGACGCCTATTCCCTCCATGTTTCAGGAGGGGAGTACAACGTAGCCGCCAACCTTTCCACCTGTTTTGGGATGCGGACCGCCGTTGCCTCGGCTATGGTAAACAACCCCATAGGGGCCAGGATAGAGGCGGCTGTGCGGAAGTCCGGGGTAACTCCCTATTACCGGCGGTTTGAGTTTGACGGCGTCTGGGGCCCTAATATGGCCATTGTGTGGAGCGACCGGGGCCAGGGGGTGCGGGCGCCGGTGGTGTTTTACAACCGTTCCAACGAAGCTGCCCAAAGGCTGGGGCCGGGCAGTTTCGACTGGAACGCCATCTTCAAGGGGACTGACGGCGCCCCGGGTGTGCGCTGGTTCCACTCAGGGGGTATTTTTAGCGCCCTTTCGCCGGTTACGTCCGAACTGGTCATCGAGGCCATGCGGGAGGCCAAAAAAGCCGGCGCCGTGGTTTCCTTTGA
>JAISZE010000144.1 GCA_031269405.1 Treponema sp.
TACGGGGTGGTCAAAGCGGTAGACGATGTTTCCTTTTCCCTCCGTAAAGGGGAAGTTATGGGGATAGTCGGGGAATCCGGTTCGGGAAAATCGGTGACCAACCTTTCCATGTTGAAATGCTTGTTATCGCGAGGGTTCCTGCGGCGAAAGAGCGGATCGACAATTACCCCCACCAGTTCTCAGGCGGCATGTGCCAGCGGGTGATGATCGCCATAGGCCTTTCGTGCAATCCCGAAATCCTCATTGCCGACGAGTCGACCAGCGCCCTGGATGTAACCATCCAGGCCCAGATCCTTAATTTTTTCAAGGATATTCAGAAGGAGATAGGTCTTTCTTATCTCTTTATCGCCCACGATCTGGCGGTTATTGAGTATATATCAGACCGGGTAGCGGTGATGTACCTGGGAAAGATCGTTGAAACCTCAGGCTACCAGGATCTGTACAAGAATCCCCTGCACCCCTATACCCAGGCGCTGCTTTCTTCGGCGCCTATTCCGGATCCCAAGATCGAAGCGGAACGGAAACGCATAATACTTACAGGGGATGTGCCGAGCCCTAATGTCCGCAGGCCGGGCTGTTATTTCTACGACCGCTGCCCAAAGCGGATGGATAAATGCAAAACCAGCCAGCCGGTTCTCAAAACAGTTTCGGCGGATAATCCGGATCACCAGGCGGCCTGCTTTTTAGTTACATAACCCCTTGATCCGTTACCGGTAAACCCCAAAATCGTGGGCGGCCTGGTACATGGCGACGACGTTTTCCGCAGGCGTATTGTCCTGAATGGCGTGAGTGGGGGCAAAATGATAGCCGCCGCCGTCCATCATAATAGCCAGGGTTTTGCGTACACTTTCCCGGACTTCCCAGGGCGAGCCGAAGGCCAGGGGGCCGGCGGTGGAGATGCAACCCCGGTAACAAAGCCGGTTCCCGAATTGGGATTTGAGGTATTCAGGCGACATGTTTGCCGCCTCGGGTTGGAGAGTGTCCACGCCGGAAACGCCCATTTCGATAAAGTCCTCATAAGCCCAGCTTGAGCTTTCGCAGGTATGTACGATACAGGGAAGGTTATAGGATTTGGCAAGATCGAAAAACTGGCGGTGTATGGGTTTGACAACTTTCCGGTACAGTTCAAGGCTGATCATAGGAGCATGCTGGCCTCCAAGATCTTCGCCGAACCAGAGAAAATCAAGATATTCCCTGCACTTGCTGATAGTCCGTTCCAGAAGCCCCAATTGAAACTGAACCCTGCGGCGCATGAAATTCAAAGCAAGTTCATATTCCTGCAGCAAATGGCAGAACACGTCTTCCATTCCCATGATTCTGCCGTTGGAGTTAATAAAGCCCGGAAACCCGGCGCCGCCTGCGTAGAGTCCGTATTTTCCACCGAAGGATTTTGCCTGCTCCAATGCCGCGTCGTAATCAAAATCATCGGGATTGGGAACCGGGAATTGGGCAAATGCCTCTTCTGCCGCGTCTTTCAGGGGAAAATCGCAGAGGTCCCAGTACCCGCCTGAACTGTGTTCAACCCAGCGTTCCACAGAACCCACCAGGGGATCCCGGCGGCGGTTGGGAATTTCCTCGTACAGGGGCTTTCCGGTATAAGGCGCCCAGATGCCGCGGTAGTCAATACCCAGAGCTTCCAGCAGATCTTCAGCGGACCCGTTTTTTATTTCCAGGGACTCCATGACGCGGCGGTGAACGCCGGGATTCGCTTCATAGCCGATAGTAACCCTGTCGGTTTTTTCATGAGCGAAAGTTTTCCGCACCCGTTCCCTTGCGCTCATGATCTCTTTGGCTTTCCTGATTTTCAATGTACTGGACCGTCTCCTGGTTGATAGTTTAATCAACCAACCCCGCCGCAGAGCGGACAGGATATGGTTGTTCTCGTAATGTATGATATTTTATATATCTCAACTTGTATATATTCTTGCCTAGATTCTACTTGAAAATTTTTCAAATTTAGGCAAACTATTTTTTAAGGAGAATATGGAAAAATCGAAGGGGACTTCGGGATTACCAAGCGGCAGCCAGGACTCCTTTTACGCCCGGGGCTTGCGCTTTTCCTGTACCCGCTGTTCGGCGTGTTGCAGGTATGAAAGCGGCTATGTGTTTCTTTCCCTGAAAGATCTCGGCGTTCTGGTAAAAGCCCTGAATATGGGGTATACTGAGTTTATGGAAACCTATTGCCGCTGGGTTCCCTCTCTTGCCGGGCCTGAGCGGCTTTCTTTGCGGGAAAAATCCAATTTTGACTGTATTTTCTGGGTTCAGCCCCAGGAAGGGACAGGGGGTTGTTCCGTTTACGAAGCACGGCCCCTCCAGTGCCGGGCGTTCCCGTTCTGGCCTCATGTTTTGCGTTCCCAAAGGGCCTGGAAAGATACGGCGGCGGATTGTCCCGGCATGGGGCAGGGCCGCCTCTATACAGCAGAGGCTATTGAAGCCTGGCTTGAACAGCAGCAGGGGGAGGCTGTTATTATAAGGGAAACCGAAGGCCCCAGGGAGGGGGATTGATGCATATCCGATTTTTCGGCGTTCGCGGGTCCCTGCCTGCGCCCCAGCTGCCGTCTCAGATAAAATCCAAGATTTCGGCCATACTGGAACGTCTTACCCCTGATGATATCGCATCCCCTGAAAGCCGCGAACGGTTTCTGGCGGCTTTGCCGCCATGGCTTTTCGGGACTGTCGGGGGGAATTCCCCCTGCGTCTCTGTCCAGCTTGACAACCCCGTAGAGGTCATTGTCTTCGACGCCGGTTCAGGGATACGGGAACTGGGGATTGCCCTGTACCGGGAAAAACCCCAGCCCCTGTATTATCACATTTTTTTCTCCCATTTCCACTGGGATCACATTCAGGGGCTGCCGTTTTTCAATCCCGCGTATGATCCTTCTGTTTCAGTGGATTTCTATTCCCCTAAGCCCAACCTGGAAACTTCCCTTCACGGCCAGATGACCCCTCCCTATTTCCCGGTACATATCGAGTCCATGGGAGCGAAAAAGACATTCCATGTCCTTACAGGCCGGCAGGCCCTCGGCGGCGCTGTGATTACGTGGAAAAAAATGAACCATCCCGGAGATTCGTATTCCTACAAGGTAGATGACGGGAAGCGCAAGTTCATCTATGCCACTGATACTGAGCTGTCTGCCAATGATTTCATCAAAAACGATGAAAACACTGCCTATTTCGCCAATGCGGACATTATCGTTATTGATTCCCAGTACACCCTGGGGGAAGCTATTGAAAAATACAACTGGGGGCACAGCGCCTTCAGTATGGCAGTGGATTTTGCCGCCAACTGGGGGATTAAGCACATGGTTCTTTTCCACCATGATCCGACCTATGACGATCACAAGCTTTTCAATATACTTCAGTCCGCAAAGTGGTATACTGAGCGGATGAATATCAAGGGAATAAAGCTCAGTCTTGCCATGGAAGGCATGGAGATGGCTCTTTGAATTATGACGATAACCGGGAAACAGGGTTATTCCTGGATTTTGACGACTGCAAGGCTCTGTTCCGGGGGCTTAAAAAAAAAGAAGCCGGTCTTTCCGGCCCGGAACGGGACATACTCCGGAGGATTGAGCGTATTCTGTACGCAAGGCTTTCCATTCAGGAGCTTGAAGAGATCGATTCGTAAATCAGGGTATCGCAGCTAACGATGGTATCCAAGAGAGGTAAGATGCCTTCCATTTCACGGGGGATCAAATGCGCCATTATCCTGCTCGCTTTCGTCCTGGTTTGTACCGCCGCGGCCCTGGCTGTGGTGATTCGCTTTAATTCCCCTCCTGATGCGCCGCCCAGGCCCCAAGCCGGCGACAGGAGCCTCAGGTTTGACGGGGACGATCTCATTCTGGAGGTAAAGAGCGGGGAAACCGCTTATTCCGTAGGGAAACGGCTTGAAGAAGCGGGGGTTATCAGAAGCCGGTATCTGTGGCAGCTTTTATCCCGGATTAACCGGGAGTACATCAAATCCGGGTTTTACCGGATTGAACTGCCTGTAACCCAGATGGCCGTCCACGCCCTTTTGGTCTCAGGGAGCCAGATTCTGGTAAGGGTAACGGTCCCCGAAGGGGTAACGCTGAAAAAAACCGCCAGGATCCTAGAAGAAGCAGGGGTATGCCCTGCAGGGGATTTTCTGGAAGCAGCGGCTTCCGAAATTATCAGGAACGATTACCATGTTCCGGGGGAAACTATGGAAGGCTACCTTTACCCGGATACTTACTTTTTCCCCCTTTCGTTCCCTGCTGGTATGGTCGTAACCGCTATGGCGGACACTTTTTTCGAGCGCCTGCAGGAAATCGCCCCTGAAGCCCTGAACATGGACGCCCGGGAACTGAACAAGCGGGTTATTATCGCGTCCATTGTGGAACGGGAATACCGGGTGGACGAGGAAGCGGGCCTTATGGCAGGGGTTTTTTACAACCGCCTGAACACCGGCATGGCCCTTCAGTCCTGCGCCACAGTGGAATACGTGATCACCGAAATCCAGGGCAGGCCCCACCCTGAAGTCCTTTACAACAGGGACACGGCGGTACGGGATCCCTACAATACCTATATCAGGCCTGGTCTGCCTCCGGGCCCCATTTCCGCCCCCGGCAGGACGGCCCTGGACGCGGCTTTCCATCCGGCGGCGTCGGACTTTCTCTACTTCCGGCTTACAGACGCCGCTGCAGGGAAGCACTATTTTTCCCGGACCCTGGACGACCATATCAGGGCCGGGGCTCTCTATGTAAAAGGACGTTCTTTCTAGTATGCCCCTTATCGCCAAATCCACTATAGATGAAGTTTCCAGCCGTATGGATGCCCTTGCAGTGGTAGGCGATTACGTGAGGCTTGAAAAACGGAGCGGGCGCTGGTGGGGGCTCTGTCCTTTTCACCAGGAAAAAACCGGTTCCTTCACCGTAGACCCTGACCGGAAAACCTACTACTGTTTCGGCTGCCACAAGGGCGGTTCGGTCCTGAGCTTCGTCATGGAAATGGACAAGCTGGCCTTTCCTGAAGCCGTAGAAATTCTGGCCAAACGGTTTGGAGTGGAAATTACCTATGAGAATTCCCTGGGTGGCCAGGTTCCTGCAGGAGACGAGGAAGCTTCGCGCAAAAAAGAAGAACTTTTTGAACTTTACCGCCGTATGGCTGGAACTTTTCATCATTTTTTGCTGGAAAAATCTGAAGGAGCCCCAGCAAAGCAGTATATTATATCCAGGGGATTGAATAACGATATGATTGAGCAATTCCGCCTGGGATATGCCCCTGAGGATCGCCGCTGGCTTTACCCGTTCCTGCTGCACAAGGGGTACTCCGGGGATTTCCTCGGCGCATCAGGGCTTTTTTCCTCCAGGCACGAAGGGGCGCCGCTTTTCGCAGGGCGGCTTATGTTTCCCATTGTCGACAGGCAGGGGAGGGTAGTGGCCTTTGGCGGCAGGATCCTGGAAGGCGCAGGTTCAGGCGGCCGTGAGCCTCCCAAATACATCAACTCCCCGGAAACCGGCATTTATAAAAAAGGGGAAACTCTTTTCGCCATAGACCTTGCTATCCCTGAAATACGGCGCACCAAAACGGTGCATATCGCCGAAGGTTATATGGACGTAATAGCCCTCCACCAGGCGGGGGTTTCTAATTCCGTCGCGCCTCTGGGGACGGCCTTTACCGACGGCCAGGCCAGGCTTTTGCGCCGCTGGGCGGAAAAAGCGATTCTGGTTTTCGATTCCGACCGGGCGGGCCAGGAGGCGGCGGTTAAAGGCATACTCACCTGCCGCAGGAACGGCCTTTCCAGCGCCGTTGTCGTGCCCGGGGGGGGGAACGGGGCGGAAATGAAAGACCCTGCCGATATATTGAAGGTTTACGGCCCTGAGGCGTTGCAAAAAAGGATTAAATGGGTTATAAATGACTTTGATTTTCTGGTTTCCCGTGCCAAATCTCTGTTTGATATCAGCGCTTCTGAGGGGAAGGCAAAGGCAGCCGCTTTTCTTTTCCCCTATCTGGAAGCCCTTGATTCGGAGGTTTCCCGGGACGCCTGTATTGAAGCCGCCGCCGCCGCTTTCGGGACCGCCAGGACGGCGATTGAAAACGATCTGCGGCGCTTCGGTCCGGACGGCCAGGGAAAGGGCAGGGGGGTTGCCAGGGAGGAAAATCCCCGGCAGCGTTCAGGAGGCGCCCCTATACGCCTTTCGGATGAGCTGTTTCTACTTATGGCTGTAGCGGCTAATGACATGGCAGGCGGGAAAGAGCGCCTGTATCCGGAATTCAGGAAGACGCTTAAAATAAACGAGTTGGAGGATCCTGCGGCGAAGGAACTTTTTGTCGCACTGGAAGAATGTTTCGTACATGATGAAACAGGGGTTGACCAGTTTCTGGCGCGGATTTCAAGTCAGGAACTGAAGGATTTCTATCTCCAACGGGGGAGTTCCGGGGAATTTGCCATAAATCCCGGGCAGTTTCTGGCGGATTGCAGGAATATGACAGCCGGTAAAAAGTTAAAACACCGGAGGGACGAAATCGTCGCTAAACTGCAGGGCCTGAAAAGAAAGGAAGGGAACACCGGGGAAACTGACGAACTCCTGGCGGAGAAGATGGAAATTGACAGAGAATTGCTCCGATTGAAGGAAGACAGCCGATGATAGAGACGCAGATGCTCAAAGAAACGCCGGAAACGGCGGCAGGAACCGAAGGGACGGCAAAGGCAGAAACCGGGGAAGCTTCCCAGAACGGTTCCAGCCAGGACCCGGCGGTTGTTAAGCTGATTGAATACGCCAAAGAAAAGAAATCCCTGTCCTACGAGGAACTTCAGGATCTTTTGCCCGAGCATATCGCCAATTCGGACAAGATCGAGGGAGTTCTGTCCCTCCTGGAAGCCAATAATGTCCAGCTTATCGAGGAAGAGACCGCCGGGGAAGATGAGGCCGGGACTGTTGCCCGCAAAGAACAGGAGGCTGAAAAGAAACGCCTGGTCTACAGCGAGAAGGAATCGGCGATAGACGATCCCATACGGTTGTACCTCAGGGAAATTGGCAGGGAGAACCTCCTTACTGCGGAGCAGGAAGTAGAACTGTCCAAGTCCATGGAGGATGGGGAAAACATCATCAAAGGTGTGATCAAAAAATCAGGGATGATCATACCTGAATTTTACCACATCGCCCAGAAAGCCTTTTCAAAAAAAGATCTCCGGGAACTGAACCTTTCCAAGAAAGAGATCACCGAGCACATGACCGAGCGCCGGAGGCTCAACCAGTTCTACAAGGAAACGCTCCGTATCGTCCTGGGGGATCTTAAGAACTACATCGAGAATAAAAAGAAGCTCATCTCCCGGGGGGTAAACATTTTCGATGATCCTGAACTCAACGACCTGCGAAGGCATATCATGAAGAGCATTGAAAAGGCTGAAATCCACCCTGATGAGATCTATGGCTTTTCCGAGAAATTTATCCAAGCAGCGAAGCGTATTAAGCGCTACAAGAAGGAACAGGAGCGTATCGAAAAACACCTCATGGTAGGGTCCCTTAAAGAGTTGCGGGTCCTGGGCAGGGGGCTGACCATTAAAGAAGAGCGGGAAAAACTTGAAGACGCCTTAGGGCTCAGTTCCGATGAAATCAAGGAAAAAATCCGGCTCGTCCAGATAACCGAAAAGAAACTCCGTTCCATGGAGGCCGAATTCGAGGAAACCGTTGAAAGCATCAATCTTATGGCCAAGGAGATAAGCCGCGGCAGGGTGATGATGAAGAACGCCAAGGACCGGCTCATCAAGGCCAACCTGCGCCTGGTGGTTTCTATCGCCAAGAAATACACCAACAGGGGGCTCCATTTCTTCGACCTGGTCCAGGAAGGGAATATCGGCCTTATCAAGGCGGTGGAGAAATTCGAATACCAGAAGGGCTTTAAATTCTCGACCTACGCTACATGGTGGATACGCCAGGCCATAACCAGGTCCATTTCCGACCAGGCCCGGACCATCAGGGTGCCGGTGCACATGATTGAGCAGATCAACAAGGTGGTCCGCGAATCCCGGCAGCTCATGCAGGTGCTGGGACGGGAACCTACAGACGAGGAGATCGCCGAGCGCCTGGGCTGGACCGCCCAGCGGGTAAAATCGGTAAAAAACGTCGCCAGGGAGCCTATCAGCCTGGAAACTCCAATCGGGGAAGAGGAAGATTCGTCCCTGGGGGATTTTATCGAAGACAAGGATGTGGAAAACCCCGCGAGCATTACCGCCTTTACCCTGCTCCAAGAGCAGCTTACCAGGGTGCTTTCCACCCTGCCTGCGAGGGAGCAGGAGGTTTTGAAGATGCGCTTCGGCTTGGACGACGGTTATTCCCTTACGCTGGAAGAAGTGGGCCTCTACTTCAATGTCACCAGGGAACGGATACGCCAGATTGAAGCCAAAGCCCTGCGCCGCCTGCGGCATCCCAAACGGAGCCGGCGCCTCAAGGACTACCTGGATCACTAAGAGGAAAAAGGCTATAGTCCTTTTCGCTGCGATTTGGTATAGTATAATACTTTGAATGAAGGGAAATAAAAAGGAAATAGAATTGAGGGGAAATAAATGGTAACTGAAGATGTCTTTGAAAAATTGAGGACCTTGCAGGATATCCTGTCGGAAAAGATCACCCTGGAGCAGAGTATCCAGGAAATTCCAAAACTGATCATGACCCAGGAAGAGGTCCTGGGAAGGACAAAAAGGACTTTTTTCGAACTGAACCAGGATTACGATACAGCCAAAGCCGCAGAAACGGAATTCCGGAGATCCCTTGCAGAAGCGGAAGAACTCCGGGAACACGCCGAAAAAAATATGGATGTGATCAGTACCCAGCGGGAATACGAGGCTCTGGACAAGGAAATCCGGGACGCCGCCGAAAAGGAGCAGCAGTTCCGTAAAGATCTCCAGCGCGAAGAGCGCATCCTCGCGGATCTGAACGAGCAGATAAAGCAAAGGACCGCCCTTATCGAACAGCAGGAAGAGGAGCTTGCGGAACGCAGGAAGGGCATCGAAGCTGAAGTTGCGGAAAAGAAGGCCCAGGTAGATATGCTTACCAACCGGGAAAAAGAGCTTACGCCGGATCTTGATCCTGAAGTGCTTTTTAAATTCGAGCGCATCATACGGAACAAGATGGGCCGGGGCATTGTAGCCATAAAAGGCGGCGTCTGCATGGGCTGCCACATGATCCTCCCTGCGCAGTTTGCCAATAACGTGCGTATGGGGAAAGAGATTGTATTCTGCCCCTACTGTTCCCGTATTCTTTTTTACGAAGAAGCCGAGCAGGGAGAGGAAGAATTCTTCGACAACGACGATTCCGGCAGCCTTTCGGATCTGGACGACATCGAAGAAGAAGAATATGACGAAGATGAGGAAGAAGAAGAAAAAGTAAATCTCAATTACGACGAATAACGTTGAGCGATGGACCAGGCTGCCGCCCTGCTGCGTGAACTGTCAGGCAAAGGGGAGGAAAGTCCGGGCTCCGCAGGGCATGATGCCGGGTAACACCCGGGCGCCTGGTTGTCCGTTCGCGGATTGCCCGGCGACAGACAGCGCAACAGAAAGTATACCGTCCGCCTGCTTCAGCAGGCTGGTAAGGGTGAAAAGGCGGGGAAAGAGCCCGCCTCGGCGGCGGCAACGCAGCCGGAAACATTTCGGCCCGGTCTTTATCCGCCGGAGCTGAAAAAGGGCAAGCCTCATCAGGAGCAAAGTCAAGCAGCGGTTGAACGGCCCGTTCAAAACCGCGGGTAGACTGCACAGAGGGTTCCTGCAAAGGGATTTGAAGACAGATGGTAGCGGCGCTTCGGGCTGTAAGGCTGGAGGCGTAACAGAACCCGGCTTATGGTTCATCGCTTTTTTCATTTATAACATTGACTTTTTCCGGGAAAATGGTTTAAATTGTATGAAAAGAGATGCTCACAGGACACCCAAAATCCGGTTATGGGGTCAGTTTTCACCGAAAACGAGCCCTCCGTAAGGCAGCGCTGGTATTTTTTGCAGTATTTCTCATGGTCCTTATTCCGGCGTTGTTCATAAAATGGGGCGGCGGCGGGGTTAAAGAACAGAAAAATCTGAGAGCCCTCTGGGAATCCGGTTCTTTTGAGGAAGTCTACGCCGAAACCGGGGCCAGGCTTCAGGAAAAACCCCTGGATTACTTCCTCCTTACCAGCCGCGGTTTTTCGGCATACCAGTTGGCATCTGCCCAGATAAACCATTACGATACGCAGACCTATATTGATGACTGTATCTGGTCTCTCCGTAAGGCCATGCTCTCCCGGGAGGACCGGACCAGAGGCCAGCTCTATTACGTCCTCGGGAAGGCCTATTATGACAAGGGTTCCGGGTATGTCGACCTGGCGGTGAAGTATCTGGAAAAAGCCAGGGATGCTGGGTACGGGGTAGGGGATATTCCCCAGTATCTGGGCCTGGCTTACGCCGCTGTCAGGGATTACCGGAACAGCGTAGCCGCTTTTAGCCTTGCCCTGGGCGGATCGGATTCTCCTTCGGATCTGCTTCTCTTGTCCATAGCCCGTTCCTACCTTGCTCTGGAGGAATATGAATCCGCCGGGGCTTACCTGGTCCGGTGCGTGGATATTTCAAAAGACTCAAAATTGATAGCCGCTGCCAGGCTCCTTTTGGGAAGTATTCTGGCAAAAAAAGGGGATACTTCGGGCGCCGAAGCCCAGTACCTCAAAGTGCTGGAGGAAGAAGGGGAAAATGCCGATGCTCATTACCAGTTAGGTGAATTATACGATGCCGGGGGCGACCCCATACGCGCCAGAGCTGAATGGCGCAGGGCGGTGAGAATCGATCCCGCCCACAGACAGGCCAGGGCGCGGTTAAATATTTAAGGCCCTTACTACACAGGGGGAAGGACCCCGGTTTTTGGAGGAAATATGTTCGGACGCAATTCATCAGACATAGGAATAGATTTAGGAACTTGTAACACCCTTATTTATATACGCGGCAAGGGGATTGTTATCAACGAACCGTCTGTTGTGGCCGTAGAACGGGGTACAAAAAAAGTAATGGCCGTAGGCGCCGAAGCAAAACGCATGCTCTTCAAGACCCCTGCCAATATTATCGCCATCAAGCCCCTCCAGGACGGAGTTATAGCGGATCTTGAGTCTACGGAAAAGATGATCCGGTTTTTTATTTCCAAAGTCATGCCCCGGTACAGGTTCATAAAGCCCCGTATGGTTATCGGGGTTCCTTCATGCATCACCGAGGTCGAACGCCGGGCAGTGGAAGAAAGCGCCTACAAGGCAGGGGCCCGGGAAGTGACGGTTATCGAGGAAAGCCTCGCGGCTGCTATCGGGGCGGATATTCCCATCTTTGAACCTGCGGGACACATGGTCTGTGACATCGGCGGGGGGACTTCGGAAATCTCGGTTATATCCCTCGGGGGCATGGTGGTTACCAGCGCCATACGCCTTGGGGGCGACAAATTTGACGATGCCATTATCCGCTATGTACGGAGCACCCATAACCTCATTATAGGCGGCGGCGTTGCGGAACGGCTCAAAATAGAGATAGGCAACGCCTCGCCTGACAAGACCATCGAAAAGGTGGAGATCAAGGGGACCGACGCTATCACGGGGCTGCCCAGGAGGCTGGAGATAGACAGCACCGGGGTACGGGAAGCCCTGATGGAGCCTATAACCAAAATCGTTGACGAAATCAAATCCACCCTGGGCAAGACGCCGCCGGAACTGGCTGCGGACATAGCCGAACGGGGCATCATGATGACCGGCGGAGGTTCCCTTCTCAAGGGGCTGCCCAAGCTTATCGCCAAGGAAACAGGGGTTCCGGTTTTCCTGGCCGAACAGCCTCTGGACTGCGTCGCGCTAGGAGCCGGAAAGTATTTTGATTTTGTTAAGGGTTTCAACAGTACCCGCGGCGATTACGACGATCTGAACTAGTTTATGGCTTTTAACAGAGGCAAAAAGAAAAACAGTCCTTTGAGCGCAGAAGCCTATGTTTTCGCCGCCCTTATGGCGGTCTCTTTCGGGCTGCTCTTTTTTTCTACTAGGAATTTTTCCGCAGAGGTAAAAAACCTGGGCCTTTCGGTATTTTCCGGCCTTAGAGGGGGCATCTACGAAGCCACGTCCCTGGTGTCAAGAACCGTGCTTTCCATCAGGGAGCTTGCCATACTCAGACAGGAGTACACGGAACTCACCGAACGGATTGCCAGGTATGAGCAACTGGAACGGAGCGCCGCAGAAATATGGCAGGAGAATAACCGTTTGCGGGAACAACTGGGGTTTTCCCAGGCCCTGCGGTACCGCCATATACCGGCTGAACTGACCGGCAGGGATCCGGATAATCTCTTTTCAGCCTTTGTAATTAACAAGGGAAGCCGTGCCGGGGTAGCCATAAATATGCCGGTTATCGCGTACCAGGGCGGAACCCAGGGCCTTGTAGGAAAAGTCATACAGGCCGGGGCTTTCGAAAGCCTGGTAATGCCCCTTTATGACGTAAGCTCTTTTGTGTCTTCCAGGCTTTCGGAATCCCGCTACGAAGGGATCACCGAAGGCCAGGGAAACCCCGAGAATTCCCTGATAATGCGCTTTATCCAGAAACGCGCGAGGGACGAGATTAGCATCGGCGAAATGGCGGTTTCTTCCGGCCTTGGAGGGATTTATCCTTCAGGCATCAATATTGGCAGGGTAAGCCGCATCCGTTACCAGGAAAACGAAATATCCATGGATGTGGAGATTGAGGCGTCCATCGATTTTTCCAGGCTTGAATACGTGTTCGTCATCGACGCCGCCACGGAGGAAGCTGATGACTAAGAGGGTAGTCTGGATAGTGGTCTTTACCGCCGCCGCAGCGCTGCTCCAGTCGACTATATTGCGGCGGCTTGCGATCTACCGCGCCGTGCCGGATCTGGCTCTTGGGATAATCGTATACGCAGCGTATGTTAACGGGACTATGACCGGCCAGCTTTCGGGTTTTTTTTCGGGCCTGCTCATGGATTTTCTTTCAGCCGCTCCTTTGGGGCTCAATACCCTGGTGCGCACCCTGGTAGGCGCGCTGGCGGGGATCATGCAAGGGACCTTTTTTCTGGATGTTTTTTTCCTTCCTATGGCCCTCTGCGCCGGGGCGACAACCCTCAAGGCCCTTCTGTACTTTCTCCTTCATCTCCTAATGGCCGGGATCGTTCCTTCGTATGATTTTCTGACCCCTGTTTTTTGGGTCGAGCTGGCTATGAATACCCTTACGGCACCTTTGCTGTTCGGTTTTCTGCGGCTTTTTGAGCCCCTGCTCGCAGGGAGGGGGGAAGCCGGTGGCAGGTGAACGCGGTGAACGAGAAGAAAGACCCGAAGGCCGCATAACCCTTCTCAGGGCCGCATTCATCGTCATCTTTGTGATATATGCGGTACGGCTTTTCAGTATGCAGATCCTGAGCGGGGAACTGTACCGGTCCCGGGCGCAGAACATAGCCCGGAGGACGACAATCATTCCCGCCCAGCGGGGGGAGATATACGACCGTAATTACAACCGGCCCCTGGTGCTCAACACCGATTCCTTCGCCGTAAGCATTACGCCTGCCGAAGTTCCCAGAGGGGAGATGCAGAATATCATCGAAAAATTGGCGGCTGTCCTGCATGTGCCCAGGGAACAGATAGAACGGAAAGTCCCGCCTTCAATCTATTACCTCTATCAGCCTGTGGAAGTAGCATCCAACGTGCCTTTCAGCACTATCGCAGCTTTGGCGGAACAGGTTGACGCTTTTCCCGGTTTGAGCTGGCAATCAAAACCTATGCGGAACTACGCTGAAACAGGAAGCCTTTCCCACGTTATCGGGTATGTAGGGGAGATAACCAGGGATGAACTTACTATGATGTACAACAAGGGGTATCAGCAGGGGGATATAATCGGCAAGAACGGCATCGAACGCCAGTACGACGAAATCCTTCGGGGCAGGGAAGGCCGGGAGACCAGGACTGTCGATGTCCGGGGGCGGAGGGTCTCAGGGGACAATACCCGCGTCGCGCCTACTATGGGAAAAAACCTGGTGCTCACCATCGACCGCGGGATTCAGAACCTTGCCGAAAAAGCCTTGGGGCAGCGCATAGGGGCTGTAGTGGTATTGCGCCCTTCTAACGGCGAAATCCTCGCTATGGTTTCTTATCCCTGGTACAACCCCAATATTTTTAATCATTCGGATCTGGGCCAGGAATACCAGGCCCTGGTAAACGATCCGAATAAGCCCCTTCTGAACCGGGCTATACAGTCCAGTTACCCCCCTGCTTCGACTTTTAAGATCGTCATGTCCACCGGGATACTGGCGGAAAACGCGTTCCCGCCTGAACAGACTGTGGACTGCCTGGGGGAGATCGCCTACGGTGACCGGGTCTGGCGCTGCCATATACGCCGGCCTGGGCACGGAAGGCTCAACCTGCATCAGGCTATGGCCCAGTCCTGCGATATCTATTACTGGAACATAGGGCGCGACTACCTGGGAGTTGAAAACATCGTGAATTACGCCAGGGAATACGGCTTTGGCGAACAGACGGGCGTTGATCTTCCCGGCGAGATCAGCGGCTTCATCCCGACGCCGCAGTGGAAAGACCGGCGCTTTCATGAACGCTGGCTTGGAGGAGATACTATGAATATGTCCATAGGCCAGGGCTATACCCTGGTAACTCCCTTGCAGGAAGCCAATATGGCCGCTATGGCGGCTAACGGCGGCGTCATCTACGAGCCCCATCTGCTCAAAGAGGTACGGGACCCCCAGACCGGAGCGGTAGAGATGAGCGTTGAACCCAGAATACTCCGGGAGAGCGATCTGGAAAGCGCTGTTTTTGAACAAGTCCAGCGCGACATGCGGGGCGTCATCAGCGAAGGGACCGCCAGGTTCCCTTTGAATATAAAAGCCGTGGAAATTGCCGGCAAGACCGGAACCGGCGAAGTTGGGCTTCAGGACAAGTGGCACTCGTGGTTTACCTCTTATGCGCCTTATGAAACCAGTGATCCCGGCGAGCGGGTAGTGGTGACAGTTATTGTGGAAGCGGTAAACGACTGGGAATGGTGGGCCGTCTATTGCGCTGCTATCATCTACCAGGGTATTTTCGCAAACCAGACTTACGAGGAGGCGGTCCGTACCTTGGGTATTCAAAACAACCAGCCCGTTGTTGGCCGCCGGGAATAGAATAGCGCGTGAAACACAGCATACTATGAGAATACGGAATTTTCTTGAAATCGATTTTTTCCTCTTTTTTGCCGCCCTTATCCTGACGGTTTTCGGGGTCCTTTTTATTTATTCATCAGGGGTTACCTCCGCAGGGGTTCTGGTTTCCAGTGAATACCTGCGGCAGATCGTCTGGGGTATCAGCGGGGTTATCATCGCCCTTGTTCTGGTTTTGGTGGATTACCGGCGTATACGGGATCTGTCCGTCTGGCTGTACATGGGAACCCTGGCGCTTCTTGTATATACCTGTTTTTTCGGACGCCTGGTGAATGGCGCCAGGGCCTGGATTGGCATAGGCGCTTTCGGCATCCAGCCTTCGGAATTCGCAAAAATCACGACTATCATAGTCCTGGCCCGCTATCTGGCTGATTCCGGGAGAGAGTCTAATGATTTTTTCCGTTTTTTTGTTTCTTGTGTAATTGTCTTTGTGCCTATGGGCGTCATTCTCATGCAACCGGATTTCGGAACTTCCCTTGTTTTTATCCCTATACTCCTGGTGATGACCTTCGTTGCCGGAGTGGCTATCAGGTACGTGGTTTTTCTGTGCGCCTTTATCGGCCTGACAGTCATCCTTATGGTGCTGCCCCTGTGGCAGAGCTATATTGTCCGCAGCCCCTCTCCTTCTTTAACCTTTCTTGGCGATATCCGGTTTACCGCAATCTCCATCCTGGGGCTCGCGGTTATCGGGCTCATTGCTTTTTTCGGTTTCAAAAAATACAGGAAGCGTTATTTTTACTGGATTCTCTATTCAGCGGCAGTAGGGGTTTTTTCTTTTGGAGCTTCGTTTATGTCCCATAAGGTCCTCAAGGATTACCAGATTATGCGGCTCATTGTTTTCCTCGATCCTGATGTGGATCCTCAGGGCGCTGGCTGGAATATCATCCAGTCCATTACCGCTATCGGCTCAGGGGGGCTTACCGGCAAAGGTTACCTCCAGGGGACCCAGAGCCATTACCGGTTTCTTCCCCAGCAAAGCACGGATTTCATCTTTTCCATCTTTACCGAAGAATGGGGGCTTTTAGGCGGCCTTCTGGTTTTCGGCCTTTTTCTTCTTATCATCCTGAGGCTGGTCAGGATTATGCGGACCACTGCCGACTCCTTCGGGGCTTATATCACCGCAGGGCTTTCGGGGATGTATATTTTTCATTTTCTTATCAATGTGGGGATGACTATGGGCATAATGCCCATTACGGGGATCCCCCTGCTCTTTATGTCCTACGGCGGATCCGCCATTACCTCCGCTATGGCAGGCATAGGCCTGGCCCTGAGCATCCATGTCCGGAGGTATCTCCGCTGAGCGCAGAATACATCGATCCCCTCAGGGACCTTGGGGAAAAATTATTGCTTGTTGAAAAGCCCGGCCGCTATGCAGGCGGCGAATACGGTATCCTGGCAAAACGTGATGCTGAGCTTAGGACAGTTATCGCCTTTCCGGATCTTTACGAAATAGGCATGTCCAACCAGGCCCTGAGGATACTCTACAACCGCCTTAACAGCATGCCCGGGATTTCCTGCGACAGGGCCTTTGCCCCTGGGCCTGATTTTGAGGGCCTCCTGCGGCAGCAGGGCATACCGCTCTACGGCCTTGATACGGGTCTTGTTCTGGCTGATGCGGACCTCCTTCTGTTTACTCTTGGTTACGAACCGGGCGCCGTAACTGTCCTTGCTATGCTGGATCTCGCAGGGGTTCCCATACATGCCCGGGAGAGGAGGGAAGGGGACCCCCTGGTCGTCATAGGCGGTCCCTGCGTTTCCAACCCCCTGCCGTATGCGGCCTTTGCCGACGCCTTTTGGATCGGCGAGGCTGAAGCCGGTTTTTTCGACATCGCCGCAAAAGCCAGGGAGATCAAAAAGCTGGGAGGGAGCCGGGAGGAAATTCTTGGAACCTTCCTGGCCCATCCTTCGGTGTGGGCTTTGGGAAAAGGGAAAGCCCGCAGGGCGGTAGATCTTGATTTTCCACGCCGGGAACCGAAAGCCGCGGTTTTCCCGGTTCCAAGCCTCAAGGCGGTTCAGCACCACGGTGCGGTGGAAATTATGCGCGGTTGCCCCAACGGCTGCCGTTTCTGCCACGCAGGCTACTGGTACCGGCCTATGCGGCAAAAAAGCGCCGCTGCGGTTCAGGCAGAAGCGGCGGAATTTATCAACCACGGGGGCTACCGGGAGATCAGTCTTTCTTCCCTTTCTACAGGGGATTACCATCATATAGCCGGCCTGGTAGATACCCTGAACCGCGAATTCAGCAGCCGCCATGTGAGTTT
The DNA here is from genome assembly GCA_031269405.1 of Treponema sp. The sequence goes on from JAISZE010000144.1 coordinate 17,414, forward strand.
CCAGCTTCCGTCAGTCAGGGTTTCGACCTTTTCCCTGCCGCTGCTGGAAAAAATCTCGGAAGTCCGCAGGAGCGGCCTTACCTTTGCGGTTGAGAGCCCTGAAGATTTCTGGCAGCTTGCTATTAACAAGGAAGTGTCCCTGCAAAGCGTCATTGCTATCCTGAAGGAAGCGAAGAAAAACGGCTGGCGGGGAGCGAAATTTTACTTCATGATAGGCCTTCCTGTATCAGTTGAAAATTCCGGGAAGCCTGAGGAAGAAGCTATTGTTGAGTTCGTTCTCGAAGCTGCCGGGAAAACCGGTATGCACTTTGCCATAAATGTGGGAACCTTTGTGCCCAAGCCCCATACGCCGTTCCAGTGGGCCCCCCAGTTGAGTGAAGCCGGGGCCCGGAAAAAGCTTGACTATATCCGGGACCGGCTAAAACCCAGGGGCCACAAAGTAGGCGTACAGGATCCCTTTATTTCCGTTATCGAGGGCCTTTTCAGCAGGGGGGATGAACGGGCAGGGGCCATCATTGAGGAAGCCTGGAAACAGGGATGCCGTCTTGACGCATGGACCGAATTTTT
>JAISZE010000163.1 GCA_031269405.1 Treponema sp.
TGCTTGGTAAGAGCGTTCTTGGGTTCCGTAAGTATCCTGAGGAAGTCCTCTTTGCCCAGTGAATCCAGCTCCACCCTCAGGGGGAAACGGCCCTGGAGTTCCGGGATAAGGTCCGAAGGTTTTGCGATAGTGAAAGCCCCGGCGGCAATAAAGAGGATGTGTTCTGTGTTTACAGGGCCCCACTTAGTGGTTACCGTGGCCCCTTCCACAATAGGGAGTATATCCCGCTGTACCCCTTCGCGGGACACGTCAGGGCCGCTCCCCCGGTCGCCTTTGACAGCGATTTTGTCGATCTCGTCGATAAAAACGATGCCCGTTTCCTCCACCCGCTGGCGGGCTTCGTCGCTCACCCGGTCCCGGTCGATAAGCTTTTCCGATTCTTCTGAAATAAGGATCTCCCTAGCGCGCTTCACAGTGACTACTTTCTTTTTCTTGCTTCCCCCAAAGAACCCAGCTATCCCTGAGAGGCTCGCCTCTATGTCTTCCATGCCTCCGCCCATCATCTCAAAAGCCGGTATCTGGGGGTTCTGGCTGACCATGATTTCCACAGTCCTGTCGTCGAGTTTTCCTTCCCTGAGCATAGCGCGGAATTTTTCCCTCGTAGCGACTCCGGTTGTATTCCTTTCTGAAGCCGCTCTTGAAGGGCCGGAATCGGCGGTTTCCGTTCCGGCGTCTTCCCCGCCTGAGCCGCCTGGCCCCAGGGCGGGATTTTCCGTTTCAGCGGCATCCTGTTCCTGGCTGCGCCCGACAGGTATGCCTATTTGGATAGCAGTGCCCATAAGGGCGGGGCCGGAACCGCCTGAATTGTTCGGATTAATAGTGAAACTCCCCATAGGCCGCACTACCGGCGGGTTCTGAGGAGCTTTCTCGGCCTTGGGTTTTTTCCCCGTACCGGGAAGGAGGAGATCCAGGAGGGCTTCTTCCGCCCTCCTGGTGGCCTCTGCGGTAACCGATTCCTGCATCTCCTGCTTTACCATCTGGAAACCTGCTGCCATGAGATCCCGGATCATGGATTCCACGTCCCTGCCCACATAACCCACTTCGGTGTACTTTGTCGCTTCTACTTTGATAAAAGGCGAGTTGGCCAGCTTCGCCAGGCGCCTGGCGATCTCGGTCTTCCCTACTCCCGTGGGGCCTATCATAAGTATGTTTTTAGGGGTAATGTCATCCCGCATCTCGGCGCCGATTTTAAGCCGCCTGATACGGTTCCTCAGAGCCACCGCTACTGCCCGCTTGGCCTTCTTCTGGCCTACGATATATTTATCCAGTTCCGCCACAATTTCCCTGGGGGTAAGCTCGTCTACGCCGCTGCTGATCAATTGTTTTTCTTCCATAACAGGTTTTCCTTAATTTTCCAGTTCTTCTATTGTAATCTGCCCGTTGGTATAGATGCAGATATTTCCTGCGATTTTAAGACTCTTTTCGGCGATCTCCCTGGCTGAAAGATCCGAGCCGTCCAGGTAGGCCAGGGCCGCCGCATAAGCGTAATTGCCCCCTGATCCTATGGCCAGGGCGTCTTCGGCAGGTTCTATCACATCCCCGGTACCGGAGATGAGGAGGGTCTTGCGGGCGTCCGCCACCAGGAGCAGGGCCTCAAGGCGCCGCAGGGTCCGGTCCGTGCGCCAGTCCCGGGCAAGCTCCACCGCCGCCCTGGCCAGGTCCCCAGAATACTCTTTGAGCTTCGCCTCGAAGCGGTCAAAAAGGGTAAACGCGTCGGCAGTAGCCCCTGCGAAACCGCAGAGGACTTTCCCGTCCATAAGGAGCCGCACTTTCCGGGCGTTGTTTTTCATCACCGTTTCGCCCATAGTCACCTGGCCGTCCCCGGCCATGGCCACCTTCCCGTTCCGGCGCACAGCAAGAACCGTAGTTGAACGGATTTTGGGTTTTTCATTATCTGTTTTCACAAATGTTTTCATATTCCTTCACCATCCTTTATCTTACTTCTCCTGCGAGCTCTGGCATAGGTCCTTTTAAGCCGCTCTGTGTCAACATGGGTGTAGCGCTGGGTAGTACTGATACTGGCGTGCCCCAGGAGTTCCTGGACCACCCGGACATCGCAGCCGGAATTCACCAGGTGGGTCGCAAAACTGTGGCGCAGCGCATGAGGGGGGACGTTTTTCTGGAGTCCCGAACGTTCCGAGTATTTGGCGATTATCCACCGTACTCCGGATATTGAAATAGGGGCGCCTTTGCGGCTGATAAAAAGCCGGTCCGTCTGGCGTTCAGCTTTAATCCTCCCCTGCCTGCAGGGAAGATACGCCAGCAGCGCTTCCCGGGCCTCATCAGAGAAAAACACCTGGCGCTCTTTGTCCCCTTTACCGATAATTTTGGCGCCTGAAAAATCCCGTTCGATGTTCTTCAGCGAAAGCTCTACGAGTTCCGAAATACGCAGCCCTCCTGAATACATGGTCAGGATCAGGGCCCTGTCCCTTTCGGGCCAGAGAATACCGGCTGTATCAGGAAGTTCCGAGAATTTCGCCATCTCGGTTTCATAGAGAAAAACCGGAAGGATTTTAGGGGTCTTGAGATTTTTCAGGAGCAGCGAAGGATCATCCCCGCGGTAACCGAAGCGGACCATCCAGCGGTAAAAACCCCGTATTGAAGAGAGAGCCCTGTTCACGCTTACCGAGGCAATACCTTCGGCGCTGAGATCCGCGATGAAACCCCGGACATCAGAAGGGCCTGCGCTTTCCGGGAGAAGATCCCTGTTGGAACAGTAAGCGGCGAAATGTCCGAGATCCCTGCTGTAAGCCCCAAGGGTCCGGATGGAGACTCCCCGTACCGCTCTGAGATAGTCAAGGTATTCATCAATTATGTTATTCGTCATTGTTTGAATCCCTACCCTCTGGCTCCTCGTCATCACTGGAATGGAGATAATCACAGTCCGGATTGATACAGGCTTTATGGGAGCCGTTTTTCTTGTCGTACTTCTCTACCATGAATTGGCCGCACTTGGGACAGTTCTGGTTTATGGGTTTAAAGTGGCTGATAAAGCCGCACTCGGGATAGTTCGTGCAGCCGTAAAATTCTTTGCCCCTGCCTTTGGTTTTCCGGGCCACAACATCGCCCCCGCACTTGGGGCACTTGGCCAGGGGTAGGGACTTGGTGTTCCGACATTCAGGGAAGCCGGAGCAGGCCAGAAAGAACCCGAAGCGGCCCAGCTTCTTCACCATAGGCTTGCCGCATTTTTCGCAGGCGTGGTCTGTAACCTCGTCCAGGGAGCCCTTGTATGATTCCAGAGTTTGGCCTACTTCATCCACCCGGTCCTTGAAAGGATCCCAGAATTCCCGGATCATTTCGGGCCAGTAGATCTGGTTTTCCTCTACAGCGTCGAGTTTGTTCTCCATAGCGGCAGTAAACCCCGCGTCTACTACGGAGGGAAAATTAACCACCAGCATGTCGTTGATCATCCTTCCCAGTATAGTCGGCACCAACTGCTTGTTCGACCTGACCACGTAGTAGCGGTCCAGGAGCACCGATATGATAGGGGCGTATGTTGAAGGCCTGCCTATGCCCTTTTCCTCCAGGGTCTTGACGATGGAAGCGTCGGTAAAGCGCGGAAGCCCCTGGGTAAAATGCTGTTCCGGCCTGAAGGCGTCCACATGCACCTTGTCGCCTGTCTTCAGCGCCGGATAGGAGCTTCCCTTTTCGTCCCTGGAAACCAGGAGCTTCATCACCTCGTAAAAACCTTTTTCGACGATCTTGGTTCCCGCAACACGGAAGATCCCTTCTCCGGCTGCGGTTTCCTTGCCTGAAACAGAGATGTCCACACTGACGGTCCTGGTTCTGGCGTTGATCATCTGGCTGGACACAAACCGTTCCCAAATAATCGTATAGAGCTTCAGTTGATCACGGGCAAGCGAATCTTTTACATCCTCAGGCGTATAACCGGCATACGTAGGGCGTATGGCTTCATGGGCGTCCTGGGCTTTTTTCCCCACAGCATATTCGATTGGCTTTTCAGGAAGCGCCTTGGGGTAGTTCCTGCTTATCCAGTCCCTGACATCCTCCAGGGCGGTCTGGGAGATACGCACCGAGTCGGTACGCATGTAGGTTATAAGCCCTATCCGGCTGTTCCCGATGTTTACGCCTTCGTAGAGCTGCTGGGCTACCTGCATGGTTTTCTTGCTGGTAAAACCCAGGCGGTTGGCAGCGGCCTGCTGGAGCTGGGATGTAGTAAAAGGGGGCTTGGGTTTTACGGATTTTTCGATCTCCCGGACATCGGAAACAACGCAGTCGCTGTTTTTGATGATCTCAATGATCGCCCTCACATCGGCTTCTGTTCTGAGTTCCGGCTTAGCGCCGTTCCAGGATACGAGCTGGGCGGTGTATTCGGGCCTGCGCCCGCCGGATTTGCCGGTTTTGAAATCCGCTTCCAGGGTCCAGTACTCTTCGGGAATGAAGGATTCAACCTCTTTCTCCCGCTCGCAGATAAGCCGCAGGGCCACCGACTGGACCCTGCCGGCAGAGAGGCCGTTCTTCACTTTTTTCCAGAGCAGAGGCGAAAGGTTGTAGCCTACCAGGCGGTCCAGAACCCTCCGGGCTTTCTGGGCGTTCACCTTGGACTCGTCAATAGACGACGGCCTGGCTACAGCGTCTTTTATTGCCTGCGGGGTAATCTCGTTAAAACTGATGCGCTGAATAGGAACCTTGCTGGTTTTGGCGCTGATGGCGTTCCTGAGATGCCAGGCTATCGCTTCCCCTTCGCGGTCATTATCGCTTGCCAGAAGAACCAGATCCGACTTTTTCGCGTCCCCCTGGAGTTCCTTGAGCAGCTTGGCCCTTCCCCGTACGGTGATATATTCAGGTTCAAAGTTATGCTCTGTATCAATAGCGGTTCTTGATTTGGGCAGATCGATAAGGTGCCCCATAGAGGCTTTGACGCTGTAATCAGGGCCCAGATATTTTTCGATAGTTTTCGCCTTTGCCGGGGATTCCACGATAACAAGGATCTTCCTGTCCCTGGATTTAGCCCTGGTTTTCACCGGCCCGGCTTTTTCTTTCTTCTCTTTTACCGACATGCAGGTTCCTCACAGTTTTATATTCAAACTTTTTGCCAGCCCTGCTGCCAGGGCGCTTCCGGCGGAATTTCCATACCCGGATTCTTTTTCGGCTAATCCGCCTTTTATCCCCCATTCCTCAAGGATATCCGCTGCGTGAAAGATAAGTTTCGCGCCGTCTTCAACCAGTTTCGCCGTTCCTTTCCCTAAAGGGGAGGAAACCCCTGCTGAGGCGACCCAGAGATCCCGGCCCTGCTCCAGTGCAAACACGGCGGTAATAAGGGCGCCGGATCTCTCGGGAGCTTCGATAACCACGGTTCCTCTGGCAAAAGCCGAAATAATCCTGTTCCTTGCGGGAAAATGCCATTTCATAGGCCCTGTCCCGGGGGGATACTCACTTACAACGCCGCCCCCTGATTCAAGGATCATCCTGGCCAGCCCCCGGTTCGAAGCCGGATAGATCCGGTCCAACCCTGAACCCAGAACCGCCAGGGTTGGCGCGCGTCCTTCAATATTCCCCCTATGGGCCAGGGCGTCAATACCCAGGGCAAGGCCGGAAACGACCGGAATTCCCGCGCTGCCCAGTTCCCGTCCAAGGGTAAAAGCCTGAAGGGCCCCGGAAGAAGAAGGTTTCCGGGTACCTACCACTGCCGCCAGAGGCTTTTGGGGATCAGGAAGGGCGCCCAGGTAAAACAGGAGCCCTGGAGGATCAAAGATCTCCCGGACCAGCGGGGGATACCCTTCTTCCGCGAGAGAAACCATTTTTATCCCCCTCTTACAGGCAGCGGCGGCGTCTTTTTCAGCTCCTGACCGGATTTCCCCCCAGGTCCAGGCGCGCCGGCCCAGAGTATGGCCCAGCAGATTTTCAAGATCCCTCTTTGAAAGTAATACCAAATCCCCTTCGCGGTCAAATTTCATGCACAGGGTTTTCGCGTCCCCTCCTTTTATGCCCGGAACGCGGCTTATCATCAAATCCAGAAGCCCCCGGTTATCCATACAGCCGCTCCATGACAAGCTGCCGGTTATTCCGGGCTTCCGTCTGTTTCTGTCCGTCTTTAGTTGTGCCGATAATACGGTCGTAGACCTCCACAGCTTCCTTAAAAGCGCCGGTCATATAGTACGCCCGGCCCAGGACGAACATGGCGTCCGTGTCATTTCCGGATAGTTCAAGGCATTTAAGGAGATGCGGTATGGCTTCTGCAGGCCGGTCCAGTTCAAACACATAGAGCACCGCAATGCCGTACCTGGGCCGCAGGTAGCGATCGTCTATTTCAATGGCCCTGAGGTATCCTTCCTCGGCAAGGGCGAAATAACGGTCCCTTTCGGAGCTATCAACACCCGGAAAACTGTGAATATTCTTGGCCGCAAAACCCGCAGATACTCCGGTCATGTAGTGGAGCGCCCGATCCTCAGGGGTAAAGTAAATAGCCCGTTCAAGGGCGGTAAGGGCTTCGTTGTGAAGCCCCTGATCCTGAAGTCTCACTGCCAGGATCTTCCAGTACACTCCCAGTTGGGCGGCGTCCTTTACATGCTGCTCAATCTGCTTCTCATAAGCGGCTATGGCGCTCCTGAGTCCTTCTACCGTTGAAGGCGGACCGCCGCTCAGTGCCGCAACCCGGACGGCAAGGTCCTCGCGGTTTCTGTTTTTCCGGTGGATCATTATCCCGGTAATGCCGGTAAGGAAAACAAACACGATGATGATGCCGATTGCCGCTTCTTTTTTAATTTTCATTTACCGTTCCAGCCTTTGAGTTTAGGCAGATACTTGCGGTGGCTTTCCCGGAGCAGCGCTGAGTCAACATGAGTATAGATCTGGGTAGTAGAAAGGTCCGCGTGCCCCAGCAGTTCCTGCAGGGATCTGAGATCAGCGCCGCCTGCGAGAAGTTCGGTGGCGAATGTATGCCGCAGGGTATGGAGCTTGGAGCTTATCCCGGCACGGGCAGCGAGAGAGGTGTAATTTTTCCAGATGCCCTTACGGGAAAGCCGCTTGCCGCTGCGGCCTACAAAAAGGGCGGAACTGCGGCGCTGCCCCAGGATCGCGGGCCGCGCTTCGTCCAGGTAGCGTTTGAGCCAGGAAACAGTTCCGCCGTCGAATACCACAAGCCGTTCCTTGTCGCCCTTGCCCCGGACCCGGGCCAAGCCTTCGGAAAGGACCAGATCCTGGGCATTCAGGGCCACCGCTTCCGAAACCCGCAGTCCTGCCGAATATATGAGTTCATACAGGGCCCGGTTCCTGATGCCCAAAGGGGTCCGGGTATCAATGAGGGCCAGAAGCCTATCCGCGTCGCCCTGTTTCAACACCGCCGGCAGACGCCTGCCCCGGCGCGGGGCTTCCAGAAGGGCGACGCAGTTGTCGCCACGGATCCGCTCGTCTACCAGGAACCTGAAAAACGAACGGAGCGCGGATATGGCTTTGGCGGCGGACCGGGAATCAATGCCGTCGTGGGTACGGCGGTAATCGAGATAACGGTTCACATCGGAAAACGCCGCAACCTTATCCCCAGGGGAAACCAGGGAAAGGTCCGGCCTGCCGCTGCCCGCTGAAAGCCCCTCGCCTTCAAGCCAGTCTAGGAACCGGCGGATCTCCAGCCGGTAAGTTTCCGCAGTGAGAGGCGCCCGGCGCTCAAGGGCGATAAGGCGGGAACGGTAGTTTTCCAGAAGAGTTTGTTTATCCACGGATCTACGGTTTCCTTCAGTTAGCTCCGGCTTTTCCCATAGCGAAAGCGCCGCCGGAAGGCTCGGCATCACCATTCCCGCCAAAGCCGCGGTAACGGATGATAGGAGGAATATCCAAATCCTCTTCGGTATAGCCGGAGTTCCGGTAAGGAAGGCATCCGGGCGACCTGGCCTTTCCTGTCATCTGCTGGTACTCGGAACTGGAGACATTATCATCCTCATTTCTGACGATCTCCATTTGGGTGATCCTGGATTCCTTTTCGGCCAGCTTTAATTCAAAACCGGTGGCTATCACCGTTACCTTGACGCGGTCTTCCAGATCGGAATCGAAATAGAGGCCCGCGATAATATTGGCATCAGGAGCCGCATCGGTAGTAATGCTCTCTACAATTTCGTTGTATTCCACAAGGGGAAATTCCTTTGAACCTGCCACATAGATCAGCATCGCCTTGGCGCCTTTTATGGAAATGTCTTCCAAAAGAGGGTTGTCCATGGCGTTGGAAACTGCTTCAGTGACCCGGTTCTCGCCGTCGCCGTAACCGATGGACATAAGGGCGTCTCCTTTGTCCTTCATGACCGTTACCGCGTCTGCGAAGTCTATATTGATAAAACCGGTCTCGATGATGAGGTCCGATATGCCCTGGACGCCCTGGCGGAGCACATCGTCGGCTTTCCCGAAGGCATCCAGGCACGAAGTGGTACGCTCCACGTTGCTGAGGAGTTTCTGGTTAGGAATCACAATGAGGGTATCCACTTCTTCCCGCAGCCTGGCAATACCTTCTTCGGCCACCCGCATCCTGTTGGCCCGTTCATAGTTGAAGGGCTTGGTAACCACCGCCACAGTAAGGGCCCCGAGGTCTTTGGCTATTTTGGCGATAACCGGAGCTGAACCGGTTCCTGTCCCGCCGCCCATTCCGGCGGTAATGAATACCATGTCCGCGCCTTTGAGCAATTCCCGGATCTGCTCCTCGTTTTCAAGAGCCGCCTTTTCACCCGTAGCGGGATCCCCGCCGGCGCCTCTTCCCTGGGTGAGTTTGACGCCGATTTGCAGCTTGATATCGGCATTGTTTTTACCGAGGTCCTTGCTGTCTGTATTGACAGCGATGAATTTGACGCCCTTGATGCCGTACCGGATCATCCCGTTCACGGCATTGGAACCGCCGCCGCCGGTCCCGACAACCACGATGCTTACCGGCTGCTGTTCCCAATCAGGAACCCCGGCTGAAACAAACGCCGGCTGTTGCTGTGTTTCCCGTTCTTCGAGCACTTTGATAGTCATAATCCCCTCCCAAATCACTTATTTTATGTTCCCCAAAACCGGGGGTTTAAAAAAATTCCTTTTTGAGCCATTCCACAAGCTTGTCCCAGAAAGGTTCCCCTCCCTTATCCCTGGGCCGCTCCCCGGCGGGACTGCCGGCACCCAGACTTTCGCGGTCAAAACCCTCAAGGACCAGGCCCACAGCAGTGGCAAACGCGGGGTTCTGGTATTCCTCCACTAGGCCTCCCTCGGAATGAGGGAAGCCCACCCTTACAGGGGAACCGAAAACCTGGGCCGCAAGTTCCGGGGCTCCCAAAAGCTGGGCCCCGCCGCCTGTGAGCACTATCCCCGCTCCCAGGGGCCGGTTCAGGGAAAGCTTATCCAGCCTTTCCTTTACCATCTTGAAAATCTCCTCCATACGGGGGCGGATAACAGCCAGTATCTCTGACCGCGGAATGGGCTGGGGCGGCCTCCCCCCTACGCCAGGAATCAGAATGTCGCTGTTCTCTTCAAGAAACGGCTCCCAGCAGCAGCCTGCTTCAAGTTTTATTTTTTCCGCGTACTCAGGGGATATATTTTTCAGGATTGATATGTCACTGGTAACCTGGGCGCCCCCTGCGGGGATGGTGGTAGTGGAATAAGGCGCCCCTTCGAGATACACCAGCACGTCTGTTGTCCCCCCTCCCAGGTCGATAAGCGCCACGCCAAGTTCTTTTTCTTCAGGGGAAAGGACGGAACGGCCTGCCGCCAGAGACTGGAGTAACAGATCGTTGACACGGAACCCAGCGCGGTTGACGCATTTGATAAGGTTTTGAGCTCCTGTAACCGAACAGGTGATGATATGCACCTCGGCTTCAAGACGCACGCCGATCATGTCCAGGGGATCCTTGATGCCTTTCTGATCGTCCACAATGTAACTCTGGGGTATCACTTCCAGGATCTGGCGGTCCATGGGAATGACCACCGCCCTGGCGGCTTCGAGGACCCGTTCCACGTCTTCCTTGCCTATCTCCCGGGTTTCCCGGTTCCTCCCGGTAACCGCCACGACCCCCCGGGAATTGATCCCATCAATATGGCTTCCTCCGATGCCGGTCCAGCAGTTGTGCACCTCCCTGCCGCTCATCATCTCGGCCTTTTCCACAGCAGAACCTATGGATCTGAGGGTAGCCTCAATATTGACCACCACTCCTTTTTTAAGCCCCGTAGAGGGGCCGGCGCCTACACCGGTGATTTCAAGCTTTCCGGTTTCAATATTGCGTTCGCCTATAACAGCGCAGACTTTGGTTGTGCCGATGTCAAGACCGACAAACAAATCTTCAGTACTCAGAGGAAGCCTCCTTCAGGGTATACGACGCCATTCCTGCCCGGAAATCAATATCGCCGATTCCAGGTTCTTTCGCCGCCAGAACATCCACCATTAACAGGGTATAGCGTAGCAGATCTTCGTTCAGTTCAGAAAGGCGGACCCTTATCTGTTTATGAACAGGATAGAGGATTAAATCAAAACCGTCAAAGGATTTGCGGCTAATGCGGATCTCCGATACGGCTGACAGCAATTCCGGGGCGTTCATTCTGATGGATTCGATAGCGGAGAAACAGGAGGTAAACATAGCCGGAAGCCGCATGCCCGGAACAGGGTCCTCGATCACCAGCCCGGAAACCAGCGGGAGTTCCGGGATTGTTTCCAGGTACGTTCCCGATCCTACCTGGAAAACAACCCCTGCGGAATCAAAAAACACCGGCACCGCTATTCCGTCGCGTCCGGCCAGGGCCATTGCCGCCGGGCTGCGGCCTTCGAGGATTATTTCCAGTTTGTCAGGAAAATGCTTGAAAACCCGGGCCTTCTCGATCTGCGGCAGCGCTTGCAGGCGTTTTTCAACATCCCGAACATTAATGGAAATGAACGATGACTGCACGCCGATTCCCGCCAATGCCAGAACATGTTCCCGCCCCAGGCCCCTGACGGAAGAGACCTCTATGTGCGAAAAAGGCATGAACGGCGTAATACCCAAAAGCCAGACAAGTTCCGCCCCTGCGGCGAAGCAGACGGCCATGATGATCCATTTAAGGACTTTGTCGAATCTCGCGCCGGATTCCCGGACCTCAGCGGTATCTCTGGAGTACATATAATCTCCCGGCATGCTACGCCTCCACCCTGACGGCCCGGGCCGCAAAAACAGGCGCCTGGGTCCTGGAAATATTAACCACCAGCCCTGTCATAAGGAGCGTAGTCGCCAAGGACGATCCTCCGGCTGAAAAAAACGGCAATGGAAGGCCCGTAGCGGGGACCGCCCCGGCGGCTACCGCGATGTTGAGGAGTGTCTGGGAAACAATCATAGTTACCAGCCCGAAACCCAGAAGCCTGAAAAAAGCTTTTTCGGTTCCCAGAGCAGCCCGGTATCCCCTGAAAGCGAAGACCACAAAAAGGAAGGCAAAGAGCAGAATCCCCAGGAAACCGGCTTCTTCGGCAAAAGCGGAAAAAATAAAGTCCGAATGGATCTCAGGAACACTGGCAACCTTCCTGGTCCCCTGCCCTATGCCCTTGCCCCAGAATCCGCCGGAAGTCACGGAAAGCACCGAGGACCTGACCTGGTAGCCTGCGCCCTGGGGGTCCCAGTCAGGGAGAAAGAAACTTATGACCCTGCGGAACCGGTGCTCTTTGGTCAAAACAAGGAGGGCCGCTATAGGGCAGAGAATGAACACGGCGCTGAAAAAATAACGGAATTTAACCCCAGCAAAGTAGAAGATAAAGAGGGCGTTCAGAGCGATAAAAAGGGCCGTGGAAAAATTGTTCTGTAAATATATCAGCAACGAAAAAAGTGTGGTTATCATCACCGGAGGTAGTATGCCTTTGGAGAAACGGTCTATCTCGGAGCCCTTCTTGTCGAAAATATGCGCCAGGTAGAGGGGCAGTACCAGTTTGACCAGCTCAGAAGGCTGGTAGGTCCAGGAACCCAGGTGTATCCACCGGGAAGCGCCGTTTTTGGAAACCCCGATGCCTGGAACAAACGTAAGGCAGCAGAGGATTATTGTCCCGATCACCAGGGGCTTAACCAGCTTTCGGAGAAATTCCAGCTTAATATACGCTGCGGCGAAGAAGAGCGCCAGCCCTGCGGCGCCAAGGGCAGCCTGGCGGGTGAAAAAATAGAGGCCGTCCCCAAAGAACCGTTCGGCGAAAGCGAAAGATGAGGAGTAAAGGGTAACCAGCCCCATTCCGGTAAGGAAGAAAACAGAGGCTATCAAAACATGATCCGCCTGGCGCCTGACAGCCGGCATTTCCGCTTCAAATTGGCTCATAGCATCCCCTATTGGATCTTCAGCGTCGAAAGCGCGATGATCGCAAACAACCCTCCAAGGATCCAGAACCGGATGACCAGTTTGTTTTCGGCCCATCCGGACAGTTCAAAATGATGATGAAGAGGCGCCATTTTGAACACCCGCTTCTTCCTGAGTTTATAGGAGCCCACCTGTATAATTACCGAGGCGATCTCCAGGACAAAAACTCCTCCGATGATGAGGAGCAGGATCTCCTTCTTGATAATAAGGGAGATGACTGCGATCACCCCGCCAAGAGACAGACTTCCCACATCGCCAATAAAAACCTCAGCAGGGTGGGCATTGAACCAGAGGAAGCCCACGCAAGCCCCTACGGCGGCAAGGCAGAAAACCGTCAGCTCCCCTGCGCCGGTGATATAGGGAATTCCAAGGTACGACGAGTAATCAGCCCTGCCTGAAAGATATGTCAGGATAGTAAGGGTGATGAACACCAGGATAAGGAGCCCCGCCAAAAGGCCGTCCAGGCCGTCTGAGAAATTCACCGCATTGGATTCGCCGACAATAAGGAGGACCCCGAAGGGTATCCACAGAACGCCCAGGTCAGCTACGGGATTTTTGAAAAACGGAACGTAAAGCTCGGTTATCCCTTCACCGCCTGAGAAATAGAGGAAGAGCATTACCACTACGGCCACAGCGAACTGCCCCGCGAGCTTGGCCCACACAGGAAGGCCGTCTGAGTTGCGGCGGGTTACCTTGAGGTAGTCATCGATAAAGCCGATAAGGCCGAAAGCCGCAAAGGCCCCAAGGGTAATCAGAACTTTGCTGTTATCCAGATCCATCCAGAGCAGCATGGAAACCGCTACGGCAAGGATGATGAAAACACCTCCCATAGTGGGGGTCCCACTTTTTTTAAGGTGGCTTGCCGGACCGTCTTCCCTTATAGGCTGACCCACATTGAGCCGCCGTAATACTTCGATGATCCTGGGGCCGAATATGAAGCATATAAGCAAAGTAGTCAGCGCGGCGTAGGCCCCCCGGAACGTCAGGTACTGGAAAACGTTGAAAGGGGTGAAATACTTAACCAGAGGATAGACAAATTCCAAAAACATTTAAAAACCTCCCCCCTGGGCCGCCATGGCAGGCTCTCCGGTCAGAATCCCGGTGAGCTGTTCCAGGGCGCAGCCTCGGGAACCTTTCAATAAAACCAGATCCCCAGGGCGTATATACTGTCCCAGGATCTCTTCCAAATCCTTCATAGCTTCGGTATGGAAAAAGGGAAAAGCCCTAGAAGCCAGCACAGTGGCGGCGGTCTCCGTTTCGGCGCCGTACAGGAAGACTTTTTCCGCCAGAGAAGACGCCAGGACGCGGCCAATACGGCGGTGGGCTTCGCCGGAATCCGGGCCGAGTTCCAGCATGGAACCGATGACATAGACCCTCCTGCCCGGCCAGTCAAGGCTGTCGCAGAATTCCACCGCCGCTTCCAGGCTTTCGGGATTCGAGTTGTAGCAGTCCCGGATAAGCGTAACCTTTCCGCGAACGATCTCCCCTCTGCCGAAGAGAGGCTTTACCGATTCGAGGCCCCGCTGTATCCCTTCGGCGCTTACGCCTGTCTCCCTGGCTACGGCAAGAGCGGCGAAGGCGTTTTTCAGATTGAATTTTCCCGGAAGGCCGAAACGGCAAAGACGGCCGTCCCAGTTTATTTCGGTCCCTTCAAGGCCCAGATCCCTGCAGCCTTTCAGTTCAGAAAAATTGCCGGGCCCGTACATGACGACCCTTCCCTTTACGTCCTGGGAAAGGAAACCGGCGTACTCATCCTCTTCAGGGATCAAAGCGGTCCCGTTCCCTCTGAAACGGGAAAAAATATTTTTTTTCTCCTCAGCTATTGCCCTTTTATTGCCGAGAATTCCGATATGGGCAGAACCAATGTTTGTAATAAGCGCGAGGGCAGGTTTAAGCACCCCTGCGAGTTCGGAAATTTCCCCCTTGCGGCTCATCCCCATTTCAAAGATCCCCGCCTCGTGTTCCTGCCGGACCTTA
>JAISZE010000097.1 GCA_031269405.1 Treponema sp.
GGAAAAGGGCAAAGTGAAACAGGCCTCCGGTCCGGGGGTTGATCAGGCCGAAGCGGTCTGATTTCGGCTAGGTTTTAGTTGTGAGGAACCGGCCCCTTTTCGGCTAGATTAATTTTGAGGCAATGCGCCTACTTCCAAAAACCCAAAAAGGGCATTATACTGTTACCTTCAGTTACCGGAATACTAAATGCAAAATATCGTTCTAATTATTGTTGTCTGTATAGCTCTGGCCATGTCTTTTTATACCGGGATTTACACTCTTTTCCGGTGTCAGAGTACAAAAAAGAACTATTTCATGCTCCTCCAGACCGCGACGATTGTTTTTTTGCTCGGCCACCTTCTTGAACTTACCAGCAGCAACACTGATGAGGCGTATACCGCTATAAAGGTTCTTTATGCCGGGGCCTGTTTTGTCGCGGTTTTCGCGTTCTTTTTTGCCGCCGATTACTGCGGCATTGCCCTGCCTCCCCTCTTCGTCAAGGGCCCTATGCTGATCCTGTCCCTGCTTGCCACCCTGATGGCCTGGACCACCAAGTTCCACCACCTGGTGTACACCAGTTACTGGTTCAATAACGAAAGCACCCATTACCTTGCTTTTACCCCCGGCGCGTTCTACTCGGTTATCCGTATGTATCCTTCAATATGCTTGATCACGGCTATGGGGATTGTCCTCTTTCATCTCAAAAAGTGGCGGAACAAATACCGGCGGCAGCTCATTATTGTATTTATCTGCATAGCCATCCCTTTTGCCGCCGAAGGCATCTACTATCTAACCATTGTTACAGGGATTAACAATTACAATATCTATTTTACCCCCCACTCAATAGCGCTTATGTCTGTCTGTCTTTACATCGGCGTTATGCGCTTTGACATTTTCGACATCATTCCGGCGGCTACCATTACCGCCATGGATCACATAAAAGAAGGCTTCATCCTTACCGATGCCGAAGGCAATTACCTTTCCTGCAACTCAGCGGCTCTGGGAATTTTTCCCGGTATCGCCAAACTCGCCAAGGGGGGATCCGTGTTCTCCGTTGAGGAGTGGCCTGAAGAACTGAAAAACCTAGGCGGCGAAAAGGCGGATTTTTCGATAACCCGCGAAAATACCAGGTATTACCAGACCAGTATCAGTTCCGTCTTTTCCCAGGACAATCTCCTGAAGGCGAAAATAATCCTTATCCGGGACGTAACGGAAGCCGCTGTCTTGATGAAGGAACTGGAAAACGCGGCGTATACCGACGCCCTTACGGGCCTTTACAACCGCAGGTATTTTTCCGAGCTCGCTTCTATGACTATGGAACGTTCCCGGAGGCTTAAAAAACCCATCTACGCGGTCATGATAGATCTGGACCTGTTCAAACAGGTAAATGACGCCTACGGCCACGCCGCCGGGGACCTGGTGCTGAAAACTACTGCCGGGATTATCCGGCAGACAGTGCGGGCTTATGACGTGGTGGGCCGTTACGGCGGGGAGGAATTCGTGCTTATTCTGACGGATACGGATTTGAACGGCGCAGGCCAGCTTCTGGAACGGATTCGGAAGAATGTAGCCAGCAGCGAGGTAAAATACCAGGAAGCCGGTATCAGGATAACGTGCAGTATAGGTTTTGCGAAATTCGAGGCTGATGATTCCCTGGAAAAGGCGATCAACAAAGCCGATTCGGCCCTCTATACCGCTAAAAACGGAGGCCGCAACATGGTGAGGCTGTTCGGCCCTGTGTGTTAAACCTGGCCCGTGATAGTTCTGGGGCGGCGAATCCCCTCTATGAGAAAAACAGCAGACCAAAAGTCTGATAAATTCCCCGCTCCCGGGTTATCGGGGCTTATGAGCGGGTCAAGTTTAAATTCCAGGGAGTGAAAAAAGCTCTTCCAAAAAAGCGGCTACGCCGTCTTCGGCGTTGGATGCCACAATAAAGTCCGCCGCGGCTTTGACTGTGTCTTTAGCGTTAGCAGGAGCGGCTGAAAAACCGGCGGTTTCAAACATAGGAAGGTCGTTTTCCTCGTCCCCGAAGGCCAGGACCTCCTGGCTGGTAAGCCCCCGGTGCTCCAGGGCGATGCGAAGCCCCTGCCCCTTGGACACCCGGGGATTCATTATTTCCAAAAAATTCCTGTAAGTGCGGGCAATGTAGATACTCCCGCCAAAACGTTCCTCAAGCCTGGGTCTTATGGTATCCTGGACTTCAGGTTCAGCTAAAAACATGCTTTTAACCGCGCCCTTCACCCCGGGTCCTTTAAGAAAAGTCTTTAGATCCCCGATTTCGGAAAGAAGCCCGGTATGGTTATAATACATATCCCGTTCGCTTCCTTCTTTTTCGGCTACGAGGATCTGGCCGGGATGCTCCGCTGTTCCGGGGAAAAAAACATGGTAATAAACCCCCAGTTCCCGAGAGAGATCGATGCAGTAATCCACCGCGCCGGGTTCAAGAAGGCAGGTATGGAGGATCTTCGTTCCAGGCATACTGGCTACAATAGCGCCGTTGAAATATACCATAGGCCCTTCGGCCCCAAGGGGAAGCCTGAATTTCTCAACCGCCTCTATGGCCCTGCCGGTGGCAATGATAATCTGGACGCCCCGTTCCTGGCAGGATCGGAGGGCCCGGATGGTCCGCTCGCTTAAAACAGCGCCGGGCCTCAAGACAGTTCCGTCAAGATCCAGGGCCAGGGCTTTAAGGTTTTCAGGATTCAAGTTAATCGGCATAAGGCATTATAAAACAATGAACAGACAAAAAGAAGGCTCCGCGGACGGACACGGACAAAAGATCTGAATTTCAAACCAAAAGTCCGTGAGGATCCCGTCTGGTCCGTGGTTAAAAATACCGGTGACGGCGTCAGGGGCAAATAACTCCATACTTTAATCCCTGGTATCTTGTCGAAAAGGAGTATTTTGGGTATATTACACCGTACTGGTATACGCAAAATAATGGTCCATGAAATTTCGCTCATTCTGGTTTTCACAGCAGGTATATTGTCTTTTTTTTCCCCCTGTATACTGCCCCTGATCCCTTCGTATCTCAGCCTGATGGGCGGCATGAGCCCGGACAGTGTTTTGGGGAGGCCGCGGCTCATAGCAGGAACGGTTAGTTTTATCCTGGGTTTCAGCGCGGTATTTATCACCCTCAGCCTGCTTTCTTCTGCGGTTTTTACGGTCTTAGGCGGCTTTTCAAAGTACCTCAACCTGGCGGCAGGGGGTATCGTCATCCTCTTAGGGCTGAATGTCATCTTCGATTTTCTTTCTTTTTTGAACTACGAAAAACGGTATCATATAAAAAAGCGCCCCAGGAGTATTGCAGGCGTATTTGCAGCGGGCATGGCCTTTGGCGCCGGATGGACTCCCTGCATAGGCCCCATCCTTACAGGTATTCTGCTCCTGGCCGGCCAGCCTGGAGAAACGGCAAAGGCGGCTTTATACCTGGCGGTCTATTCTTTCGGCCTGGGGCTGCCCTTTTTCGCAGCGGCGTTTTTTTTCGACCGCTTCCTGGCCCGGGCGGAACGGCTGCGCTCCTGCCTGCCTCTGATACGGCGGATAAGCGGCGTCCTTCTTATTCTTGTTGGCATCCTCATCCTCTCAGGCCGTTTTGCTGCGCTGAACATCGTTATCCAGAAATTCCAGTACCGCTACATAGACTGGGCCGAAGACAAAGCCCTGCCCTTCCGCATCCTCGCCCATTGGCTTACCTGGATTCAGGAGCTATAATTGCATAAGGAAGTTTAAATGAAGAAGTTGTTTCCTGTTCTTTTTTTCGCAGTTTTAACGGCCGCTTTGCCTGACAGTGCGGCGGCGCAGAGCGCCGGGGGGCTTTCTTACCAGGCTGCAAAGGCTTTTTCAGACGCCGGGATTCCGGTTCTAAAACAGCCGGTGAATCCTATTGATTTCACCCTCCCCCTTGCGGACGGCTCAAACCAAAAACTGTCTGACCTTAAGGGCAAAGTGGTTTTTCTCAACTTCTGGGCTACCTGGTGTCCCCCTTGCCGGCGGGAAATGCCCTCGATGGAAACCCTGTACCGGCGCTTCAAGGCTCAGGGCCTGGAACTCCTTTCGGTCAACTGCGCCGAAAAACGGGAGGATGTGTTATCATTTATGAACCGGAACAAACTCAGTTTCCCGGCGGCGCTGGATACATCCGGCTCGGTCAGCGGCAGGTACGGGGTGGAAGCCATCCCTACTACCTATATTCTCAACCGTGAGGGTAAGATAATCCTCAAGGTAGTTGGCAGCCTCGACTGGGACACCCCGGAGATCGCCGCCGCCATTGAGGCGCTTTTGAAAATATGAATATAGCCAGGAATACCATAGTCAGTTTCGACTATACTCTTACCAACGACAGCAGCCAGGTCCTTGATTCCTCTTTCGGCGCTGAGCCCCTGGCCTATCTCCATGGGCATGGGAACATCATCCCGGGCCTGGAGCAGGCTCTTGAAGGGAAAAATCAGGGCGACAGTTTCAAGATAAAAGTAGCCGCTACGGATGCCTACGGCCAGCGGGACGACAAGCTGGTTTTCAACATTTCCAGGAACCGTTTTGGGGGCGAAACCGTAGAAGAAGGCATGGAATTCCAGGCCCAGACTCCGGATGGGGGCTGCCGCATCGTCAAGGTTACGGCAGTAGCAGGCGATGAGGTTACCATTGACGGCAACCACCCGCTGGCCGGGATGGATCTCACCTTTGATGTTACTGTCAGGGACATCCGTGAAGCCAGCGAGGAGGAGATAGCCCACGGCCACCCCCACAACGCCCATCACCATCATAGGGAAGAAGGGTGTGACGGCTGTAATAGCTGCGGAGCCCAGGGCTGCTGCGGGCATTAGAGCCCTGCGGCCTTACCTTGTCCGGGCGAGCCCTTCGCTGGCCTCCCGGTAGCCGGGGTTGAGGCGGACAGCCCGATCGTAGGCTTCTGCCGCAGGGGCATAATCGCCAATGGCTTCCCGTACCGAACCCAGGCGGTACCACCAGAGGGCCAGGACGGGTTCCAGGCGTACCGCTGTAGTGTAGGCAATGTCGGCATGGCGGAATTTCCGCTGAAGCCTGAAGATTTCGCCTATAAAAAAATAGGCTACCGAAGCCCGCTCGCCCTGGGGCATGGCATTGACATAGCGTTGCATGTACCTGAGGGAACTGGCGTAATCATCCAGGTAAAAGTACGCTTCCCCCATGGTTTCTACGATGCGGAATTCATCGGCAAAAAGACGAAGCCCCCTCTCCCCCCAGGTGATTACATCGGCGTATTTGCGCTGCCGCTGGAGCGCCCAGGTGAGGACCGTGTAGGTGTCCCTGGCAGCGGCGTTCCTGGAAATTTCATCGGTACAGATCCGCACCGCTTCGTTGTAGTAGGCTTCCGCTTCCTGGACGCGGTTCCGGGATTCAAGGTCCCTGCCGGTGCGGTAGTTCTGCAGGGCGTCAACCCCTCCCCCTCCGGTCTGGGAAAAGCCCGGTACAGAGATGAAGAAGAAGAAAATGAGTAACTGAATGGCGCATCGCATAACCTTACCATGCCCTTTAGGACGAGGTTGTTGATTCATCGCCTATTTCCAGGTGTTTGACCGCCGGAAGCGCCGCTCCCAGGCCCTGGAGATCCCCGTACATGCCGGACATATTTTTCATAAACCGTTCAATCTGTTTTTCCCGTTTGGCCCAGGACCGCTCCTGTGCCCTCCGCTCGGCCTCAAGATCGCCGTGCATCTCTATATAAGCCTCCAGCATGGATTCGACCCGCTGCTTAAACTGGGTCCCCGTAAGGTAATCGAACACAAGCTCAGCCTTTCCCGCCTTGCCTTCCCCGGCTATTTTAACCTGCGCCACTGCCTTGAGGTTTTCCCGCAGCGCCGCCGCCAGAGCCGGGGCGTACCTGACATCGGCCACCCAGACCCCGTCAATAAGGGCAAAGCCTGAAACCTCAGGCGGCAAGGCTTCGGAGGCAATCACCGCAAGTTCCGCCCGGATGTTCCTCATGTCTTCTTTTAATTTGGGTATCCACGCGGAGGACCAGTTTTTGGTCCGTTTGAGTTCCCAGACAATCCTGCCCGCTTCCCTGCCGGAAGAAAGTTTTACAGTCTGGATGATGTCCCCGCCTTTCTTCCCGGTTTCCACGGGCGTAACGACATCGTCGGGGAAATA
>JAISZE010000099.1 GCA_031269405.1 Treponema sp.
ACTGAAACACAAAACCCCGCCGCTTTGCAAGGGACGTGATTTTTTCCATAGTTGCGTTACCCTGATATTCGGTCAAAACATCGGACATGAATGATTCTCCTGATTGCTGTTTGGTTCAAGATTCAAACTGCGTTGATACCCTCTAAGGGTTTTTTTACTATACAGGAATTTCAACTGAATGGCGAGTGCTTGCCTAGTATTTCATCTGCGAGATGTTCCCGCTGTCATAGGACATGCGCGAAGAGGGCCTTCTTCCGGGACTATTTCCTTGGCCCGGAGTCCGCAAGGCGGCCAGTTCACGATAACGGGCCAGAATCATAAGCTCATCCTGAAAGATGCCTGAATCCCGAAGCCCCTGAGCCGCGGCTTCCAAGCTCCGTTTGGTATCGTCAATGATCCGCAGCGCCCTTTCTCCGGCTTCCTCATTTTCCGAGTAATAAAGACGGCCCGCTTCTTTAAGAGCCTCCGCAAAATCCACCAGGGCTCCTGACAATATCAGCATCCGCGAAGAAGCGGCGTCCGCAGGGCGGCTTAGTTCTATTTCCTCCGGCGCCGACCCGCCGTTTCCGGCGTTTTTTATCCTGAAGCCGGCTGTTTCATCCCCGCCGTTTGGGGGGATCCGGTAACGGACCAGAAGGGTCCGGTAGTCCCCGCGGTTAAGGCTGGGAAGGCTGCAAAGGATACGGCTGCCTTCGACGCTGTGTTCAAGACCCCATACCCCCCGGATTTCTACCAAGGATGAAAATTCCAGTTCCATCTCAACAGCCCTGGCGGCAAGAACCGCGATACGTTCAAACTCACGGTCATTATCGAAAATTTTGATCAACTCTTCCCGGTTGTTCGCTTCCCGCAGGCTGCCCTGCCCGTAAGCAGCGAGGGCCCGGAGCAGTTCTTCGTCAAAATTGCCCCCTATCCCCAGGGCGGAAACGGAAACGCCCTGCTGCCTGTGAAGCTCCGCCATTTCGAAGATCCCCGCAAGGGTATCGTTTCCCTGATATTCAAAAGTACAGACCAGTTTGTTGCTGGCTCTGCCGTAATTGCTGACAACGCCGTCATAATAATTGTATCCGCCGCCGTTTTTGATCTCCACTCTGAAAGGGTAAGGATTACGATTAGGTTCGTGAAAACCGTAATTCTGAACCCACACCTGGTATTCGCCCTTGGCAGCAGAATCATCGTACCAGAAAATATTCTCTACCGGTTCCGTGGTCTCGCCGAGTACATTACGGTCCACATCAAGCCAGCCCCCGGAAGAGTCGCGCATATTATGAAAATAAATTTCCTCCCCTCCGGGGGTTACTACATGCAGGTCCAGATCGTTCCTGTTGTCCCACATCAGAGAAATGCGGATATCGCCTGAATGGGCGTAAGCCTGGGCCAGGCGGGAGGAAAATTCATCGCCGTCAGAAAACAGAAGCACCAGGTTGACG
Source organism: Treponema sp. (assembly GCA_031269405.1). Next base: position 1,431 of record JAISZE010000099.1, read on the forward strand.
GATCTCTCGTGGTAATGGATTTTTGCCTGTTCGTACCCCATGCCGAGCCCGGCTTCAAGATCTGTACCCCCCCGGGGATCAAGACTGTTCACCGCAGCCGTAAAGGCCCTATTTTTTTCCTGGCTGTCCATCAAGGCCGATTCGAAAACCACCTGTGGGCTGTCGTTAAAGCTGACAAGAGCGAGGGAATCAGAGGGCCGCAGCTTCCCGGCAAGTTTGACAAGAGAGTCTTTTATCCATTCAATCCTTCCGCCTTCCTTCATAGTAGCCGAAGTGTCCACCACCAGGGTGAGGTTCAAAGGCGGAAGTCCGCTGAAACCCTGACTCTTCCCCTTGAGTCCTATCTGAAGCAGCCCGTCTCTTCCCAAAGGGCCCGGCGGATTGAGACGGTTATAAACATAGACGCCCAGGTCAGATTCCGGATCAGGATAATGGTAATCGAATGAACCAATCCAGGAATCGGAACGGATTTCTTCAGGGGGAATGATGATTCCGTTTTGCGTCCTGTAACGGTTTCTGGTTCTCGCTGAAACGCCTTCGGCGAATCCTTCGCCAAAGCAGAGACAGGGTAGGGCCAGAACCAAAAAGGCAAGTAAAAGGATAATCGGCGTTTTAGGCGGCATGGCTTCCCTCCGGTCTTAGGATTTTCCGGTACAGCTAAAAAGCCGTCCGCACAACACGGAAACCCGTATAGCCGTTCCTGGCGTTGTGGGCTGCTGACGACCGGTTTGCTGAACGGAGGAATCCGGCTTCGCTGTACCAACTCCCGCCGCGGATAACCCCCGGGGAATCCAGGGAGCCGTCCAAATCCCGGGCGTTGTTGTCCGCCCGGTACTGATCCCAGCACCATTCGGATACATTGCCGTGCATGTCGTATATGCCCCAGGGATTCGGGGGGTAGCTCATCACCGGAACCGGCGCGGCGGCGTTTGTTCCTTTAGGGTTGTGGTTGTATGGGAAGTTGCCGTCGTAGTTCGCCTGATCCGTCCTGATGTTGTAACCGGAACTAAAAGGGGTAGCGGTCCCGGCCCGGCAGGCGTATTCCCATTCCGCTTCGGTAGGGAGCCTGAAACCGTCGGCGGTGTGATCCCAGATGATCTCCGTGTCCCGTACGGTATAAGCAGGGGTAAAACCTTCCAGGACGCTCCGGGCATTGCAGTAGAGCACAGCGTCGAACCAGCTTACATTTTCCACCGGAAGACTGGCCCCCATAGCCTTGCTTGGATTCCGGCCTGTTACTATTTCGTACTCACGCTGGGTTGCCTCATGACGGGAAATATAGAAGCCGCTCACCATCACCTGGTGCACATTTTCATCTCCGCGCCTGGAAACTTCGGAGGCAGGGCTTCCCATCGTAAAAGTTCCGGCTTCAAGCCTTACAAATTCCGTGTCTTGCGCCCCAAGGGCAGGGAAAAGACAAAGGAGGGTTATAAAAGCAAAGATGATCCGGAGAAGATATTTTTTCAATTCCGCGCCTCCTTAAACCCAGGCGGCCGCAGCGGCCCGGGAGCTGTTTGCTTTGTTTTATTATAGATGATAGCAGGGTGTTTGAAAACAGGGAATTTGCTGTTATTAAAAATCAATCAACCCCGCAGACTACAAGTTCCCCGACCCTGATAACCCCGTTTTCCGGGAAGGCGTCGAATAACGAAGCCGCAGTATGGCCCGGCGTTTTCCGGGCCTCGTTTTTGGCCTCCGTGAGGATCTTGTTCCCGCCCGG
>JAISZE010000105.1 GCA_031269405.1 Treponema sp.
GAGGAGAAGAAACGCCCCAGCGTTGAAACTCTCCTTCACGACATCCTGCCCTTTAGCTTCGTGGTCCATACCCACCCTTCCTTGGTGAACGGCCTTACCTGCTCTCAAAACGGCGAAGAAGCCGCGAAAGAGCTCTTTAAGGATGATTTCATCTGGATTCCTTCGATAAATCCCGGTTATATTCTTTCAAAAGCCGTCAAGGACGCTATGGACAAGTACAGAGCTGAAAAAGGGAAGGCTCCGGAGATCATCTTTCTCCAAAACCACGGGGTTTTCGCCGGCGCAGCTAGTGTTGAAGGCGTCAAGGCTGTTTATAAGCGGATCATGGAAACCATAGGCAGGCGGATAAAACGGCAACCCCGGAACTGCCGTCCAGGGCCCCGTTTTCACTTCAACCAGGCCCTAATGAAGGAGCTTCTTTTCCTGGCGGAAAAACTAAACCGAAGCGGCCCCTGGTTTGTCCGGTTCCTGAAAAACCCGGAAATCAAAAAAATCATCGCTGACAGGGGTTCTTTTGCGCCTTTATCTTCGGCTTTTACCCCGGATCACATTGTCTATGCTGGAAGCGATCCCCTTTTTGTCGACAGCCCGGCAGGTCTGGAAGAAGCCCTGAGGGCCTGCATGCAAAAAACCAGCGCCTTTCCCAAAACAATAGCGCTCAAAGGCATCGGGGTTTTCGGCCTCGCAAGCTCGGACAAAGCAGCGAAAAACGCGGTGGAACTTTTTAATGACGCCGCCAAAGTAGCAATCTACTCCGAAAGTTTTGGGGGTCCCCGTTTTATGCCTGAAGACCAGATCCGCTTTATCAACAACTGGGAAGTAGAACGCTACCGTTCCTCTATCGCCCGCTAAATCTGCCCGCCAGGCCAAAAAAAAAGGGGGGGGACGAGCCTCTGGGTCTGCCTGGTAGGATTTGGCGCAGCTTATGCTACATAACCCTCCAGCAGCCGCTGGCGGGAGGGGTGCTGGAGCCGTTTGAGGGCCTTTTTCTCAATCTGGCGGATCCGTTCCTTGGTCAGATTGAAGTGGTCGCCGACTTCCTTGAGAGACATAGGCGCATTATCGCCCAGGCCGTAACGGTAGCGGATAATGTCCGCTTCTTTATGGTCTAAGGTTCCCAGCATGTTTTCAATATCTTTTTGCAGCGCCGATTCCAGGGCGTGCTGATCCGGGGCTTTGTAGTTCTCGTCTTCGATAAAATCTCCTACGCTGGAAGAGTTTTTTTCCGCGTAAACAGGGTTCTCCAGAGAGACCATCTCGCGGCTGATATTGACAATTTCCGCAACCTGCCCGGCGTCCATATTCAAAATCTGGGCGATTTCCTTAAATTCCTCTTCAGAGTTCTGGTTGCCCCGGATCATCTTCCGCGCTTTTTCTATCTGAACCAGTTCGTTCGCCCGGTTCAGCGGAAGCCGGATCATCCGGGACTTTTCGCAGATTGCCTTCAGAATAGCCTGGCGTATCCACCAGACCGCATAGGATATAAAATGATAGCCTCTTTCGGCGTCGTAGCGCCCGATAGCGTTCAAAAGCCCGATATTACCTTCGCTGATCAGGTCCGAAAGGGGCAGGCCCTGACCCTGGTATTTCTTTGCGACATTGACCACGAAACGCAGGTTAGCGCTTACCAGCTTATCCCGGGCCGCAATGTTTCCCCGGGCAGCCTCCCGGGCAGCCTCGTCCTCTTCTTCCTTAGTCAGAAGAGGAATCCGGTTGATTTCTTTCAGATAAAGATAAAGAATGTTTTCATCGGAATTTAACGCCGTTGAACGTTCCGCTTTCCTGGTTTTGGACTTTGTCATCCCTTACTGCCTCCTGGCTTTTATTTATCTATATATAAGCAACAATCATACCAAGCTGAAGCAATTTTATCATTTTTCGTAAAAAAATTGAGAAATCACGTAATTCCTTATAATATAACGAGTTACAATAAATAATTATGGATGAAAGCGCCGTGCCTTTCAAATACCGCAGGATCTGTCCTTGTGTTCCCGTCTTTTCCGGCTGCTCTGAGGATCATAATGACTCTATTCCCAAAAATTGATAAAAAAGCGGGTCAAAATATCCCACTAGAGAAAGTAATCAAAAATTTCGCTTCCAAAAGGCCCTGTTTTGCATTATTTCCTTGACCTTTAGGAGATATTTTTTGTATATTCTATTTAACCTTATACTCAATTTTTCAAAGATGACATAGGGTCATCATTCAACGGAGGTATATATGAAAGTCAAACCTTTAGCAGACCGGGTCCTGGTAAAACTGGAGAAAAACGAGGCCAAGACCGCAGGGGGCATCATTATCCCCGACACTGCTCAAGAAAAAACCCAGCAGGGTACAGTTGTCGAGGTAGGGGACGACAAGGATGTGATCAAGGTCAAAGCCGGGCAGAAAATCATGTACGATAAGTACGCCGGCACGCAGATCAAAATCGACGGCGCCGAGTATCTCATCATCAAGATGTCGGATATTCTGGCAGTCATCGACTAAGCGCATCGTATTTCACCCCGAAAGCCCGGTTGTCCGCCGGGCTTTCTAATTTTAGGGCTGTTAATAGACGCCTGACGCGTCCATTCTGCGGAGTTCATAGCGCGCATTAAGGTTTTCGGGGTCCAGGGCCAGGGCCCGTTCCAGAGCGCTGCGGCTCTCGGCGCGCCGGCCCAGGGCTTCCAGGCAGCGGCTGATCCTCATCTGCACCAGCGCGGCGTCCCGGCTGTCTCTGACCAGCGCGGCAGCGTTCCCGTACGCGTCCAGGGCCGGCTGAATGGCCCGGCGGCTTTCCTGGATTCTGGCGATGTTGGCAGGGATACGCCAGTCCAAAGGAGGGCCCTTCGCCAAGGCGTCTTTGAGCAGCTTTTCCGCTTCGGCGCTTTTCCCTTCCCGTATAAGAGCCAGGCTGCGGTGAAGATCCATCCAGGCGCCCTTTATTCCATGCGCCGCTGCGACTTTGAGGAGCTGGGCTGTTTCGGCATAGCGCTTCTGGCGGTCAAAGTAGTACGCGCCCCACTGGTACAAGGCCTCAGATTCAGGATGACGGCCGAGGAGGAGCCAGACTTCGGCGGCAGAACGGTCCGGCTGCCAGGTATCCAGCCTGCGGCGGAGAAGCTCCAAATCCAGAAGCGGGGTGTTTCTGAGGGTTCCTTCGTCAAGAATGGCGATGCTTCGCGAGGTATCCTGAAGCCGGGTATAACGGATAATTCCATAGAGTCCAGGGCCGTCAATATTCCTGCGGGAATTCTCCCCTGTTCTGGCGGCAAAGAGTTTCTCCAGCCACGAAACGGCCTCGGCGTTGTCCGCTGCTGTAGCGGCCAGGTTGTAAAGGCTCCTGGATGAAAGCTCCGTCAGGGAATGGGAGCCTGAAGGGGAAGCCAGGGCCCTCCAGATATTCCTGGCCGCCGCAGTTTCTCCTGCAAGGAACAGGGAATCGGCCTGCCGCCCCAGGCCGGCGTCCCCTAAACGGGAAAAAAGCTCAGCCGCCCGCATGGGGCTGTTATGGTCATAAAAGTACTCGGCTCCCAGTTTAAGGCAGGCGCCGCCGGAAGCTTCTTCCTGTATCAGGCTGCTGATCCTCACTGCCGCTCCCGGGTCTCCCAGGATTATACGTAGAAGCGTTTCATCAATCCTGAGATCCTGTTGCACTCTTGCGGGTATCCGGGCAAGCCCGGCTGAAAGCAGTTGTTCCATTCCCGGGACAGAAACCGCTTTTTCCGGCTCCGCCAGACTGCCCAGAAGCACATGGAGGCTTAAAAGCAGAGAGGCGTAACGGGGCTGGGTCAGTCTGGCGGCACAGGCCAGGACGAACTCCCTGTCTTCAGGACCAGGTTCTGAAAGGAGCAGAGCCTCTGCGGCTGCCGCCGCCAGGGGGGCTGAGTACGGATACGCTTCCGCCGCTTCCCTGGCGGCTTTTTGGTACCCAGGAATAAGGCCGGGATTTCCCCGGACCCGCTCCCTGCGGCGTTTCAGGATCGAAAGCTGTTCCTCCTGGGTTTTTGCGCGTTTTTCCAGCCTGTTAAGGCGCCTGTCAAGACTTGCAGGGCTTTCCTGCAGAACCAGGGCGTCGTATTTTTCCAGTTCAAGGGCAAAACTGCTCCCTGAACCGGAATTTTGCGGGAAAACGGCCTCGTTACGTGCTACAGAATAGAAAACCAGCGCCCATGAAAGGATCAGGGCAAGCAGGAGTCCCGCAAGGCCGACCGGCTTGAGGGGGTTTCCCGAAAAAATCTGCTTAAACCAGGGCCTTAGGGACGCCATGCAGGGACTTGCGGATACTGTCCAGGACGCCGTTTATAAAACGGTAGGAATCATCGGTTCCGAATTCCCTGGAAATGCCGATTGCTTCGTTGATTACAATAGAAGGGGCCGTTTCCTCCTGGTACATCAGGGCATAGACGCTCATCCTCATGATAGCCAGGTCCACCCGGTTAAGCCGGGTTATGTCCCAGTTTTTCAGGTGCCTGCTTATCATGGCGTCTATAGCGGCGATATTTTCCACTGTTCCTGTTACCAGAAGCCGGGAAAAAGCGAACGTTTCTTCATTAAGAGCGGTTTTCTTTTCATTTTCCAGCCACGGGAAATCAAGCAGCCCTTCAGGGATGACCGCTTTTCCTGTTTGGCTGTAGACCAGATCCCAGGAATAAAGAGCCTGGAAGGCCAGAATCCGCCCCTTTCTCCGTGATGCCATGTACTACCAGTTCAAATTTGATTCGTAAATCTGATAAGGATTCCCTGCCCGCAGTTCGGCGACCAGTTCCTGGGTAACTTTTTCTATCAGTTCCTGTTCCTGCTGCTGCTGCAGGCCGCTGCTGATATAATCCCGCACTGTTACTCGGGTACCCGGCTGGATTACGTCATCCAGCCCCAGGTCTTTCTGCTCATAGGTTTCGGTTATCTTGATGATATGGAAACCCTCAGAAGTCTCGATCATTTTGGAAACCTCCCCCTGCTTGAGATTGAAGGCAGTGGTGATGAATTCGGCGCCTACTTTCTGCTGGGCCTGGGTGTTCCTGGGCAGGTACCCCCCGTCTCCGGCCTGATACTCCGAATTAGGGGCCCGGCCTTTGGCCACAGCCTCGTCAAATTTCGCGGGGTTGTTCCCTATCTCCCGGACGAGTCTGTCCACGATTTCCCTGGCTTTAGCTTTGGAAACAGTATCGGTAAAAGGTACCCGTATCATGGAAAAACGCACAGTTTCGGGCCGCACCAGTTCGGCTCTGGCCAGACTATAGGTGTTTTTGATCTCCTCTTCTGTAGGAGCCTTGAGACTGCTGAAGGAATCCCTTTTTTTCTCCATAAGATACTTCTGGATAAGGAGCTGTTTTTTAAGCTGTTCCCTGTACGCAGGCAATTCGAGGCCTGTCTGGTTCTTTATGAACGCGGCCCATTCGGCTTCCGTAGGCTGGCGCTGTATGGTCTGGGACAATTCGTTTTTAAGCTGCTGGAGACTTTGGTTTACCTCGTTGTCCGTAATGGTAACCTTGTCCCGTTCCGCAGCCTGGGAGGCCAGCTTTTCGTTGATCATAACATCCAGAACCTGGCGTTTTTCCGTACTGTTCAGGGCCCGCCCGGCCTGTTTTTCATACCGTTCGACCTCGGTACGGTACTGTTTGACCGTAATAGGCTCGCTCTTGGTCAGCCTTACAATGGCGGCAGGCTGCAAATCCGACTGCGTAAACCCCGGAACCGCCAAAGCAGCCGCCAGGATTAGAAGGCTTATTATACGTTTCATGTTCATTCCTGTAATACCTTATAATAAAAACATCCTGGTTTTTCCAGGTTACCAAACCGGCAGGCCTGTCCGGGCCTTTTCACTAAATCTACTATATAACATTTACAGGAAAAAAACAGCTCCCCTATTCAAGGACGGCCCGTATCCTGCGGACCCCTGCTGACGAGGATTGCTCTTTCTGGATGATGAAAGTACCCAGCGCCCCTGTGCGTTCTGCATGGGGGCCGCCGCAGACTTCCCTGGAGAAGAAATCAACCGGAGAATTCCCTATCGTGTATACCTTTACCTGGGATTCGTATTTTTCACCGAAAAGGGCTGTTGCCCCTGTAGCTTTGGCGTCCTCCAGGCTCATCACGTCCATCCTTACCGGAAGGTCCTTCCGTATCGCCTCGTTCACCATGTCCTGGACCTTTTGGATCTCCTCTCCGGTCATAGGCGCAGGATGGGAAAAATCGAAGCGCATGCGTTCTGCGGTGATATTGGAACCCTTCTGGGCCACATGATCCCCAAGGATCGCGCGCAGGGCCTTGTGCAGGAGATGGGTAGCTGTGTGGTACTTTGCGGCGGTTTCGCTGTGATCCTGGAGGCCGCCTTTAAAGACCTGATCGCCTCCGGCTCTGGATAGTTCCTGGTGTTTTTTGAAAGCCTCGTCGAATTCCCCTCGGTTCACGGTCATGCCTTTTTCAGCAGCCAGTTCTTCGGTAAGCTCGATAGGAAACCCGTAGGTATCGTAGAGCTTAAACGCCAGCCGGCCTGACATGATCTTCCTGGGGTCTTTGAGGAGGTTAGGGAGGAGCTTTTCAAACTCATGCTCCCCTTTCTGGAGCGTTTCGAGGAATTTCTTTTCTTCCCTGTCCAGTTCTTCTATAATACGCGCCCGGTTTTCCTCAAGCTCCGGGTAAGGGCCCTTGAATTTATCCACCACCACCTGGGCGATAGGGGAGAGGAGGATCTTGTCCTCTATTCCCAATTTGCGGCCATGCCGCACAGCCCGCCTGATGAGCCTGCGGAGCACGTAGCCTGCGCCTACATTGGAAGGGCTGACCGCTTTCGGGTCCCCAAGGATAAAGGCAGCGGTCCGGGCATGGTCGCAGATGATGCGTACCGATTTGTCCATGCCGGGATCGGCCCTGTACGTATACCCTGCGGCGGCTTCTACGGCCTGAATAATAGGGGCGAAGCCTTCGGTTTCGTAGACCGAATGGTTACCGTTAAGGATGGTAACAGTCCGTTCTATGCCCATGCCGGTATCCACGCAGGTGCGCGACAAGGGCTCGTACTTCCCCTGGGCGTCCTTGTTGTACTGCATGAACACGTCGTTCCAAATTTCAAGCCACTTGCCGCAGGAACAGCCCGGCTTACATCCAGGCCCGCAGGGCTTATCCCCTGTGTAGTAGAACATTTCCGAATCCGGGCCGCAGGGGCCGGTAGTTCCCGCCGGGCCCCACCAGTTGTCCTCTTTAGGCAGGTACGCGATGCGGTTTTCCGGGATCCCCAAAGACTTCCATACCTCCGCGGATTCCTCGTCCCTGGGAGCGTTCTCGTCCCCTGCGAAAACCGTAACCCCAAGTTTCTCCACCGGAATCCCCAGCCATTTCCGGGAGGTGAGAAACTCGAAACTCATTCTGATAGCCCCGTCTTTGAAATAGTCCCCAAGAGACCAGTTCCCAAGCATCTCGAAAAAGGTGAGGTGGCTCGAATCGCCTACAATGTCGATGTCCACGGTGCGTATACACTTCTGATAATCCACCAGGCGCTTCCCTGCGGGGTGCTCTTCTCCCAGGAGATAGGGCACCAGGGGGTGCATCCCGGCAGTGGTAAAAAGCACGGTAGGATCGTTGTCAGGAAACAGGGACTTTCCCTGGATCTGGGCGTGGCCCTTAGATTTGAAGAATTCTATGTATTTGGAACGGAGTTCGCTGGCTGTCATAGTGTAATTATACTAGGGAAGCGCGGCGGGATAGTCAAGATGGCCGGAACAGGGCAAGATTACTATACAAACGAATAGTAAAACAGAAGAAAAAATTGTATTTTTTTTGATTTTTTTTATTTTCTTATTGACAAAAGCTGAATTCCATGAGAATATAGTATTATCTGGAAAGGAAATTTCCGGTATATCTGAGCTTTATTCCAAAAACTGAGGTTTTGGAACAGCTTTATCTGTTGAAACAAGGGGGTATTCTACGTGAAGGCGTTTGATTTTTCATGTTTTAGACAGATAGTAGTATTTGGGGGGGGGGGGGGCGGGCGGGGGGGGGGGGGGGGGGGG
>JAISZE010000116.1 GCA_031269405.1 Treponema sp.
GGAAACTGGAAAACCGCCTTTATTTCCGAAGGCATCCTGGAGGTAAAGGGACACAAAACCGTCCTTATGTCCGAAGCCGCTGAATGGCCCGGTGAAATTGACTACCAGCGGGCAAAAGATGCAAAAGACCGGGCCGAAGAAACCATGCTCGCCGGGGGCATGAAGTTTGAAACCGACAAAGCCGCAGCATCCCTCAAACGCGCCCAGTACCGGATAAAGGTTTGGGAAGCGGCACAGAAAAGTTCATGAAAAACGCTTGCAGAGTCCTCCTGCGCTCTATTGGTAGGGGGGTATAATAAGGGATAATGCTGGGCTTTCCTAAAATTCAGTTTTTGGAGAGGAGGCCCATCGAACAACCCTATTTTGCAAGCCTGATGACGTTCCATGAAAGGCGCGGCAGGATCGCCGTGAGTTTTTCGCCTTCCAGCCTGGCGCCGCTTGCCGCATGAGGTTTAACCTTATCAGGCTCGGTTATGGAATTCACCGCTTTAAGATCAGGATTCGTCATAACGATGTGTTCAATAACCCGGAAACCGCCAAAGCCCCCAAGGGTGTACCGCGCCTCAAGGTCATCATCCGCGCCCCTGTTTACTGCGAATACCGTGAGGGTTTCATCCCCCTCGTTCAAAACGGCGATGCTGTCCAGTACCGGAACAGCGCCGAAGTCTTTTGCCTCATAAACAGGCGACTCAATCACGCAGTCAAGGGCGGTCCCCCTGCCGTATTTCGAGGCGTGGAAGTAGGGATAGTAAATAGGCTGTTTGTAGACCCCTTCTTTTGCCGTCATAATAGGCGCTATGACATTCACAAGCTGCGCAAGGCAGGCTATCTTCACCCTGCCGGCGTGACGCAGCAGGGTAATAAGCGCGAGGCCGTCGAAGAGGGCGTCCTCGAAGTTGTAAATGTCCTCGTTGAACTTGGGACCCTTCTGCCAATGCACAAGTTTTTTATTTTCCTCTGAAGAGTGATACCACACGTTCCATTCGTCAAATGAAATGTTGATGGTCTTTTTGGAACGCTTTTTTGCTTTGACGTAATCGCAGGCGGCAATCACCGATTTAATAAACGTTTCCATGTCAAGCGTTTTTGCGAGAAAATGGCCGGCATCGTTTTCCTGGTTGCCGAAATACTGATGCATGGAGATATAGTCCACATGATCATAGACGTGTTCCAGCACCGTCGATTCCCAGACTGGGAACGTGGGCATACCGGGGTGTGAACTCCCGCAGGCCACCAACTCTATCGAAGGATCAACCCATTTCATCACTTTGGCAGTCTCGCAGGCCAGGCGGCCGTACTCTTCCGCCGTTTTGTGCCCTATCTGCCAGGGACCGTCCATCTCGTTGCCAAGACACCACAGCTTCACATTATGGGGTTCTTTATGACCGTTCTTTGCCCGGAGGTCGCTCCAATAACTCCCTTCTTTGAAGTTACAGTACTCCACCAGGTCCTTGGCGGCTTCGGCGCCCCTGGTACCAAGGTTGACGGCCATCATGGCCTGGGTATCCGCGGCCTTCACCCAGTCGGCGAATTCATCCACCCCGAACCGGTTCGTTTCCAGGGCAAACCACGCGAGTTCCGTCCTTACGGGCCGCTTGTCCTTAGGCCCGATGCCGTCCTCCCAGTTGTAGCCGGAAACAAAATTACCGCCCGGGTAACGCACCACAGGCACGCCTATCTCTTTTATCAGAGCAATAACGTCTTTACGAAAACCCTTTTCGTCCGAAAGGGGATTCCCCGGATCATAAACCCCGCCGTAGATGCAGCGGCCTAAGTGTTCCAGAAAAGAACCGTAGATCCTGTCATCGATTTTCCCGATAACATACTTGCTGTCAATAGTAACATTCGCCTGTTTCATAGCACGTCTCCTAAAAACAAAAAAAGGGATAGCACGAGAATGCCTGGCCGCTGGGGATTTCAAAGTAAGGGATCATGCGGTAATCGTTATGGCCTTCAACAGTGAAATGAAGCGCACTGTCCCCGGGCTTGAGGCGCTGCGGGAAATCTTCGGGCTTATGGCGTATGACGAAATTTCCCTTGTCGCCGCCTGATGTATAGGCTTTGCTGTCCGTAGCGCCGGTTATTGCCATAAGGAGGGGGCCGTACTCAAAGGCCCAGCGCTGCAGGGAAAACGGCGGTTCCGCTGCGTTATCGCGGTGTTCCTCGGCGCCGTGATAAAGGGTTTTCCGCCACCCAAAGGGAAGGGTGAACTCTATAGTGTGGGTCCCCGTCCAGTCCCGTTCCAGGACAGCATAGCTTCCCTTTTCACCGGTCCCTGTGGCGGCGCCGTCAACGGTAATGGTTACCCGCCCTTCAGTCCAGTAAGGGATGCGCAGCTTTACCGGAAAATTTCCGTTTTTCCTGCATATTATTTCGATTTTGATTTTACCGTCATAGGGCATGGCGGTTACGGTTTTGACGGCAACCCCCCCCCTCTCCCGTTCCCAGGTGAATTCCGAACCGTTGTACATATCGAAGTACAGGGCGTCCTCGCCGATGCTGTAGAGGAATTCCGGAAGCATTCCGTAAAGCCTGGTACCCACGCCGCAGCAACAGTGCACCATGCCGCCCTTCTGCTTGTACTTGTCTATCCACGCGAAGTAGCGTATCCCCTCAGCCCCCTCCTGGTTGGCAATGGCAATGTTGTAGAGGGATTTTTCAATCTCCGCGACGTATTCTTCTTTTTCGGGGTAAAGCCTGTGGAGCCGCTGGTTGAGGAGAATCCAGAAGGACGTACAGCAGAGTTCGTTGTACGGCCTTGGAGGGGAAAGCCAATTACAGCCCGGATAGGCTTCCAGGAATTCGCACATTACGATTCCGCCGCCCACATGCTGCCAGTCCCGCCTGTACATCTCATAAGCGTTCAGCACCGCCCGGAGGTAATAGTGCTTTCCCGTGGCGCGGTACAGGTCGAGGTAGCCTTCAAAGCCTTCAAGCTCGGTGCCGTGGGGATGGGGCTCGATGCCGGGCTGTTTCCGGGTTTCTATGGCATGGGGCTCCCGCATGATAAACTGCCCCAGCCGCCAGTCTTCCTCGTAGTATTTGACCGTTGTCTCAATATCTTCGCTCTTGCCGGCAGGGGTATTGTAGACAAAGGGACTCGCCACCACGCCCTGAAACGCCAGGGTCAGATACCTGATTACCGGAAGATCATCGCAGCGGTTGAACCAGTCCTGCCAGGCCCTGAGCATGCCCAGGGCGTCGGGGTTCCCTCCCAGCGCGGCGGCGTACAAGCCGTAGGTCAGCCAGATACGCACGTAATGGGGATACTCAAGGGTGCCGAACTGTTCCTTGGGAACCGCCATAAGATAGCCGTCGCCCTCGCTTGCTGCCTTGATTTCATCAACAATAATGGTAACCAGCTTTTCAAGTTCAGCGTTCTTTTCCCACCTGAGGGAATTGCCCGCGCCCATGAGAATAAGCCCCGCGGTCTGGCCCTTTATGTTATCCTCAAAATGGCCGGTATAGGGCCGCCCCGGCGCCGGCCTGCCCGCCCGTTTGCGGAACCAGTACAGCGCGGCGTCAATATCCACCTTCTGCAGAAACAGGATATTGTTGTGAAACACTTCCGCAAAAAGCCCGCCGGTAAGGGTTACGCCGTAGAGGGGTGAAAAAATTTTATCAGGAATCTTGTTCTTTTCATTATTGTTGATAATCTGCTTGTTGAATACCTTCATAGCCTTTCCTTTTTTTCCGTCCCCCAGGAACCCCTTTGGAGGTTTTATCCGCGAAAGCGCAACAGGCTCCTAGGCGTAGGGGTCTGCGGCGTCCCTGAGCCCGTCGCCCAGGAAGTTAAAGCCTATCACAGTAAAAATAATAAAGATACAGGGAAACAGGGTCCAGGGATACAGAGCCACATTGCGGATATTCTGGGCGTCCGAAAGCAGAACCCCCCAGCTCACCGCAGGGGGACGCAGGCCTATTCCCAGAAAGGAGAGGGACGTTTCGCCCAGGATCATACCGGGTATGGAAAGGGTGATGGAGGCGATAAGGTGGCTCGTGAACATGGGCACCATGTGGCGCATGATGATTTTTAAACTCGAAGTCCCCGCGATGCGCGCAGCCTTTACGTATTCCTCGTTTTTAAGGGAAATGAATTTGCTCCGCACCACCCGGGCAAGGCCGGTCCAGCCTACAAGGGACAAAATGATAACAATGGTAAAATAGACCCGCACCACCGGCCAGGTGGCGGGCACCGCCGCTGCAAGAGCCATCCAGAGCGGCAGAGTGGGCAGGCTGATGATAAAGTCAATAATGCGCTGCATCACCGTATCTATCATGCCGCCGAAATACCCCGAAATGCCGCCCAGGATGATGCCCAGGATAAAACTGATGCCTACGCCGATAAAACCTACGGTACAGGAAATCTGGGCGCCTATCAGGCAGCGCGAAAGAAGGTCCCGCCCGAGCATATCGGTTCCCAAAAGATGGATAGAACCCCGTTCGACGCCGAAAAGGTGAACGTTTCCGGGTATAAACCCCAAAACCGTATAGGAGTCGCCTTTGACAAACCATTTAACCGGGTTTATTTCTTCCGGATCTTCCACATACATGGGTTTATAGGTTACCGGATCGTAGCCTTCCGTAAGGCCGTAAACAAAGGGCCCGGTAAATTTCCCGTCATGCACAAGGCGGACCTTCATAGGCGGGAGGTAGCGCAGATCCGCTCTGGCGCTGACCGGATCATAGGGGGCGAGGAAACCGCAGAAAGCGGCGATAAAGTAGATAACAATAAGCATCACAAGGCCAACCACAGCCAGGCGGTTGCGGAAAAAACGCGCCTTTACCAACTGCCACTGCTTCATGGTGTAGAATTCTTCGCTGGATCGCAGCCTGCTCTGGGCAAAAGCCTTTTGTCTCAGCTTCAGTTCCGTTCTGCTTACCTTAATCACCCCTCTCCCCCTGTTTGCTCTAGCAGGAACCGTAGAAAATCACGGGAATCAGCATCACCGTAGGCCGGCCTACAGGAAGGATCTCGATGATGAGCCGGTTCACCCCCGAGACCGCGGCTTCGGTGGCGATGGTGATACTGAGAGTTTCCTCGTTCACGGTACACCCCGAATTGGTCATCACCGCCGCATGCAGCGGGCCTCTGGCCGAAAAGCCTTCAGGCAGGATGTAGCGTATATCGTAATGCTGCTGATTGGGCATCTTGTTGATAATCTTGAGCCTTATCCCCAACTCCCGGCCTTCTTTGATTTCTATTCCTTCAGGGAATTTCACAAGCGCTTTGGCGTGAATGAAATCAAACTCGATGGAACCGTCGATATTGGCCAGCCATTTTTTATAGCCCTCCCCGGCGTAGAGGGATTCGGTTTTGAGATCCTTGAGATCCGTGCCGCCTTCGCCGATGGTACAGGGGGCGTTGTAGGCCAGCAGCGCCTGGCGGGTCTGGTGCAGCACCCGGTTCGCGAGTTCCGTGCATGTAGGGGGAAGGTTCCAAATCGAACCCCTGTCGATGGCGACGGAAATAATGTCGTCCCCTACATAGGCGATCCAGTCCTTGGGTATGCTTTCGTATCCGCCGGTAATTCCCAGGATGGAACCAAGGGTGGCGCCGGTACAGTCCGTGTCATCCCCGCAGCTTACGGCGATAAGGAGGGATTTCTTAAAGTCCCCGCCGCCGTAGAGCCAGCCCAGGACTGTAAAGGCCACGTTTCCCGGAGCCTGGAACCAGCCCAGGTCCCCGCTGTCTTTGAGCACCTGCTCCCGGACGGTTTTCCAGTCCAGCTTGTTATGATAGCCGTCAAGGACGATCCTGACGCTCCTGGCTACCCGGCAGTTTTCGGGAAGATACGAGAGCCCGATGTCGATAAGTTTCTCCGGGTCTTTTTCCACGAACGCGGCGCTTTCCACCGTAGCGGTAAAGAGCTCTGCGTAGGTTCCTTCGCCCGTACCGTGATCCACGCAGGCGTCATAGTAGGCGTATTTGGTAACCAGATCCGGCCGCCCCGGAGTACAGCAGGCCCACACCTCGGAACGTATCCAGGCGCCGTTGGAATGCTTCCAGGCGTTGTTATAATCCC
Organism: Treponema sp.; assembly: GCA_031269405.1. The sequence goes on from JAISZE010000116.1 coordinate 6,027, forward strand.
CCGAAAGAGGCGGCAGCAGCCCTGCCTTCATGTTGTTTTTCCCGATGCCGTATTCGTTCCAGTTAGGCGGGATGTAGTTGATCCAGTATTCGCCCAAAACCCTCTCGTTAACTCCCAGGGGGCCGTAATCTTCAAGGGCCCTCAGCCACACCAACTGGAGATCCAGGTCGTCGTTGGGAAGAGGCTTCCCTGGGGGCGAATTAAAACCCTTCACATCCAGCAACTCCTTGCGCCCCTCGAAAGGAGTGCCCAGCGTCCCGCCTATGCTCTTTCCGATCCAGCAGGCGTAGATCTTGTCCCAAAGTTCCTTCTCGTTAAAATGCATAATAGCCTCCTATAATGAACTGCGGACCCTGGGGTCCACTATGGCTAAAATAATATCCGATAACAAAGTGCCGATCATAGTCAGGGCCCCCAGGATCATGATGATGCTGGCCCCCAGGTACATGTCCTGGTTGCGCAGCGCGGCGTTTAAGAGGGGCGCTACTGTCGGCAGATCCATAACGATAGCCAGAATGGTCTGCCCCGAGATAAGGCCGGGCAGCGCCCACCCTACGGTTGCCACGAAGGGTATAAGGGCGATGCGGACAGGGTATTTTATCAAAGCCCGGTTATACGAAAGACCTTTGGCAATAGCGGTCTTCATATA
>JAISZE010000141.1 GCA_031269405.1 Treponema sp.
AACCGATTTTTACAATATAAAGATACGGAAGGTCAGCGTTAACGGGAAGGTTGTCAAGTCCCTTGAGGAACTGAATCTTGAAAGCAACGAGCGGGTTCATAATCTTACTATTGAGTAGCGCAGGCGGATGAAGGCTTTTTCTGAAGATCTGCTGCGGAATACTGTGCCGTCCCGGGGCCAACCGGCGGACAGCGGTTCTGTGCGTTTTCACTACAAACGCGGCGGCAGATTGAAGGTCCTGTTCATAGGAAACTCTATTACCCTCCACGGTAAAGCGCCGCATATCGGCTGGTAGGGTACAGCGTCCCGACCTTGACCTCCCAGGGTTCCTGGTTTATGCTAAATACATGTTTAAAGCGGTTTTTCCCGGCTCGTTTGATCCCCCGACTCTGGGGCACATGAATATCATCGAGCGGGCGTCTTTTCTTTTTGACGAGCTTTTGGTAATTATCGCGGAAAACCGGCAGAAAAGGTACTTTTTTTCGGCCCAGGAGCGGCTGGATATGATGATGGAGCTTGTCAGGCCCTGGAAAAATGTTTCGGCCATCATCTGGGACCATCTCATTGTGGATTATATGAAACAGGAAAATATACGCCTTATGGTGAGGGGAGTCAGGGGCATGGATGATTTTTCATACGAGTTTGAGCTTTCCATGATGAACAAGGCCCTTTATCCCCACATTGAAACCTTGTTTATGACTACTGATCCCAAGTATTTCGTCCTCCGGTCCAGTTCTATCAGGGAACTTGCCTCTTTCCATGGGGATGTGTCCGCTATGGTCCCGCCTTTGGTAGCGGAAGCTTTACAAGGGAAATATTCTTAGTAAAGCGTTCGTGGGCGGTTTACGTAATTTAGCTTGACACAAAATAGGGTTTTTGTTAAACTTAAAATCTATGTTTGATTTATCTATTCGAAGTGAGGTTAGAGATGGCTGTACCCAGGTTTAAGACATCAAAGGCGAGAACAAGCAGGCGGCAGACGATTAATATGAAGCTTACCGCCCCTAAAACTGTTGAATGCGGCAACTGCGGCAACCAGGTTTTGCTGCACAGGGTATGCCCCAAATGCGGGTTTTACCGGGGCAGGCAGGTAATCCTGCCGGAATCTAAGGTATAAGGATCAAGGTGGAATAAGATGGATGATTTGTTCGACAAGATGAAGAAACTGATAGCCGATAAGCTGGAAGTTGATGTGGCTAAAATAACTATGGACGCTTCATTCCGGCAGGATCTCGGGGCCGACAGTCTGGACACCTATGAATTGGTCTATGCCATCGAGGAAGAGATGGGTATTTCCATCCCTGACGAAAAAGCCAACGAGTTTGAAACCGTCCGGGATGCTTACGAATATATTAAATCCCAGCAAAAATAAGAAGAACCAGGACTTTCCGGGCCTGCCTGGGGAATCGGGGATACGAAAAAACAGGGGCTTAGTAGCAGAAGTTCCTCTCTGTAACTTCTCCTCTGGTAAATTGCCGGCGCTGGAACCGGGTAGAAAGAAGGTTTTGACGGCTTTTCTCAAGGCTTCGGGGTTAAGGTTCAAGAGGCTGGAGCTTTTGAACCTTGCTTTCATACACCGGTCTGTATCCAACGAATCCAGTCATAAAATCAACAATGAACGGCTCGAATTTCTGGGAGACGCGATCCTCGGGGCGGTAACGGCCGCTCTTCTCTACGAACAACTGACGGATCGTTCCGAAGGGGATTTGGCCAGGATCAAGTCGGTAGTGGTTTCCGAGGATATCCTTTCCGGGGTAGCCAGGGAACTCCAGATCGATACCCTCCTTATCCTGGGCAAAGGGGAGGAGAATTCCGGGGGGCGTACCAAAAGGGCTATACTCGCCGATGCCCTGGAAGCCCTCATCGGGGCGCTTTACCTGGATTCGGGCTATAAAGAAGCTTTTGTTTTTGTAAGCCGTTTAATAAAAGCGGAAATCGGCCGGGTTTTGGAAAACCGCTACCACAGGGATTACAAGTCCCTGCTCCAGGAATTTAGCCAGTGTCATTTCCGCAACTGTCCTGTCTACCGGCTCGTTAAGTGTTCCGGCCCGGAACACGAACGGATCTTCTGGGTAGAGGTTGAGGTGGACGGCGCTGTCTACGGCCCTGGTATGGGGCGCAGCAAAAAAAGCGCCGAACAGGAAGCCGCCAGAATGGCCTGGGAAGCTATAGCGATAAATCCGCCTGTCCCTGAGGAGGGGGGGGCGGGGTCGGGCCTGGCAGGCGCTCTATGTTGAAGAGGCTTTTTACCCACCTGGAGCGGCTAAACTTGACCCGCCTTTTTTTGCGAAAGCCTGGGGCGGGGGAAAGCCTGAGAAAAACATTTGGAATTCCCCGCCGGAGCGTATAAAAGACTTGACGTCGGCGTCAAGTCTTTTATAGCAGAGGCGGACTCTACAAGCGTTTTTCACGGGGTTTTCCCCGCCCCCGGGTTATCAAGGCGTGATTGCGGGACAAGTTTAGGCGTTGCTGTAGCGGTCGTTGATTTTTCCTGCTATTTCCAGCAGTTTTTCCCGTGTATTAAGAGAAGGATCTTCCACAACAGCCTCAAGAAGCTCTTTGAGGATAATGCCCATCTGTTTCCCCGGTTTTACCCGCACTTCTTTGAGATCATAGCCGGAGACCGCCAGGTCTTTGAGTGAAAGGGTCCTTCCTGCGGCGAGGACCTTTTCCACCCGCTTTATCAGGGGTAAAAGGTAATCCCGAGGCGGCTCAAGTCCGGCGGCGGCGTATGCGTCGGCCATGCGGATCCGGTAGAGGTCAGGCAGGCTGCCTTCCCCGGCGCGTATGATAAAACGCCGTACCGCGGCGTCGGTCCAGTTTTCCTCGTAGTGGAACATGTGCTCTTCAATCAGGTGGCAGACCTTATCCATAACCGCCTTGGGATACCGGAAACGGAGCATAATCTCCCTGGCAAGACGGGAAGATTCCCTTTCGTGCTGGTAAAAAGTCCTGGCCCCGGATTCATCCGTTTTACAGGTGATCCGTTTCCCCACGTCATGATACAGAGCGGCCATGCGGACTTCCGGGGAAGCCTTTTCCCTGGCCGCAAAATCGCAGGCCAGGAGGGAATGATCCAGAACGTCGAATTGATGCAGCCCTTTTTGCTCGATCCCCCTGCATAAAGCCAGTTCCGGAAGTATAAGTTCAAGGAGCCCTGTTTTTTCCATTAAATAAAGCGCCGCCGAAGGCTTGGGGCTGGCGATTATCTTATCCAGTTCGTCCCGGATACGTTCAGGGGCTACCCCGGCTGTAAGGGAAATGGCCCCGGGTATGGCTTCAAGCACTGCATCGTCTACAGTGAAGTCCAACTGGCTCGCAAAACGGACCGCCCTCAGGGGGCGGAGGCCGTCTTCGGCAAAGCGTTCCACCGGGTTCCCTACGGAACGTATGAGGCGCGCCTTTATGTCCTCTTCGCCGTTAAAAGGGTCTGTCAGGGGGCCGGACGGGAACTTATACGCAGCGGCGTTCATGGTGAAATCCCTACGGGACAGATCTTCCATGATGGACACCCCGAATTCCACGCTGTCCGGCCTCCTGCCGTCGCTGTAACCTTTTTCGGCCCTGAAGGTAGTTACCTCGAAGGCAAAATTCTTGCAATACACCGTAACAGTGCCGTGCTTGATCCCTGTAGGGACCACGAAATACGGGGTTTTTTTCCCCGGAGGACGGACCAGGGCTATTACCTCCTCAGGAAGGGCATCGGTAGCAAGGTCCCAGTCTTTGGCCTTTTGCCCTCTGAGGAGATCCCGAACCGCCCCGCCTACCAGGTAAATCTGCTTTCCTGCATTTGAGAAGATAGACGCTATTTCCAGAACAGCCGGATGTATATTCCCTTTTCCAATCAACACGCTGTAAACTCCAAGCGAGGAATTGCCTGCCGCTGGTTACTATACTATAATAAGGTATTCCGGGAAAGGGAGGGAACTGTGCGGGGCATCGCTGTCATCGGAGGGGAAGGGCCAAAGCCCGCAATATGCCGCGGTCTGGCTGAAGGGGCGGACATCGTCCTCGCCGCGGATTCGGGGCTTGCGGCAGCCGAAGACGCGGGGCTCTTGCCGGACTGGATTGTTGGGGATATGGATTCCCTGGACGACCCGGGGCGGCTTGAAAAGTATCCTCCTGAAAGGATACGCCGGTTTCCGGGGGACAAGGATTATACCGATACCGAACTGGCCCTCTCGTGCCTTTGGGAACAGGGCTGCGCTGAAATCTGGCTTGCAGGCGGCGGCGGCGGAAGGGTGGATCATCTGTTTGCCATCCGCTCTCTTTTTGAACGGGAGCCCTGTCCGGCCCGCTGGATCACCGCCAGGGAGGACATGCGCTGCGTCAAGGCCCGCGGGGAGTTGAACCTTACGCTCTTTCCGGGAAGCCTGGTTTCGGTGTTTCCCCTGGGAGAGGGACCCTGGGATGCCGGGAGTTCCGGCCTCAAATGGCCCCTTGCCGGCTGCCTCTGGAACCGGGGCAGTTTCGGCATCAGCAATGTGGCCGTTGACGGGCATTGTTCGGTACATGTTACAAAGGGTAAATTTTTGATAATTGTCCCGTTAGCGGATTAAAGTATAAAAGGATAAGAATAAGGACTATATACTTTATGATTGACGTTCAAAACCAGGCGGATCACCGGGACTTGCCATTGGGCAAGGTAGGCGTCAAGGGCCTGGAATACCCTGTTACGGTGCTGGACCGGGAAAAGAAAATCCAGCATTCCGCCGCAAAGGTGGATCTCTATGCCGATCTTCCCCGCCATTTTAAGGGTACCCACATGAGCCGGTTTATCGAGATTTTCCACCAGTACCGGGAAGATCTCTCTATGCCCAGGTTTCTGGATATGCTCAGGGCAATACGCGGCGAACTGGAAGCCAAATCGGCTTTTGGCTCCATGTCTTTTCCCTATTTTATCGAAAAGAAAGCTCCTGTTTCCGGGCTTCCGGGGATAATGTCCTATCAGTGCCGCTACCAGGGCAGGGTCTCAGGCAGACCGGGCTGCGGCGAAGGCGGCGTCTGGGAGAAACACTTTACCGTGGCGGTTTCCGTTCCGGTAACCACAGTCTGCCCCTGTTCCAAAGCCATATCCGACAGAGGCGCCCATAACCAGCGGGGGGTGGTTACGGTGGAACTGGAACTGGGGCCTTTTTTCTGGATAGAGGATATTATTTCCCTTGTTGAAAAAGCCGCTTCAAGCCCGGTTTATTCCCTTATCAAGCGGGAAGATGAAAAATACATCACCGAACATGCCTACGATAATCCGAAATTTGTTGAAGATCTGGTCCGGGATGTTTATATTGAAATAAGGGACTTGAACCAGTTTCCGCGCTTTTCCGTAGAGGCGGAAAATTTTGAAAGCATCCATAATCACAGCGCCTTTGCCTTTGCCGAGTATAACCCCTCAGCCGTGCCGGCCAGGGAAGGCGCAGGGGAGGCATTGTATGAATGATATGGAACCTTCAGGGACCGCGCTGGCCAAACAGGGCGTCGCCGCTGCAGGCGGTATCGTGGGCGGCGTCCTGCTCCTGGCTATGCATATCCTGGGAGGCCGCTTCAGGCTTGTAGGGATACTCCTGGGGCTGATTGTCGGCGGGGTAGGGGTGAGCGGCCTTCTTTCCAGGGATCCTGAAGATAAAAAGCCCGGCCTTATCCTTACCGCCGCAGGGGCCCTGGAACTGGTTTTTCAATTTGGAATTCCTTTTTTAAAACCTATTGCCGGGACTATTTTGGGCTTTTCGGCCCTGGGGCTTTTGGCTGTAGGCATCTGGAAGGGTATACGCTTCCTCAAGGGTCTGCGGAGCAGAAGGTAATTGTGTGGTAGTAACAGGTAACACGCCCTCTGGCAGGCGCCTTTTCAGGTGAAGTATTTTTTTGAGACCTACGGCTGCCAGATGAACCTGGCGGAATCAGCGGCCCTAAGCCTTGCCGCCCGGGAACGGGGCTGGGAGGAGGCCCGTGATCCGGAATCCGCCGACCTTATCCTCCTCAACACCTGTTCTGTCCGGGCCACCGCCGAGGAGCGGGTCATGGGCAGGCTGGGCCAGTATGGGGCGCTGAAAAAAAAACGCCGCAATAATCCCTTTATTCTGGTAGTAGCAGGCTGTATGGCCCAGAGGCTGGGGGAAAAACTCAAGCTTGAGGCCCCGGGGGTGGACTATGTGATGGGTACTTCGTCGCGTTCCTTCTTTCCCCAGATCCTTGAAGCCGCTGAAGAGGGCGGAAGGGCTCTTGAAATTTCAGAAAAACCCGAATTCAGTTTTTCCTCTTCGCACCTGGAAGAAGGCCGGTTCCGTGCCTTTATCCCCATCATGCATGGCTGCGATAATTTCTGTTCCTACTGTATAGTCCCCTATGTCCGGGGCAGGGAAATCTCCAGGAGCCCTGCTTCTGTTCTGGAAGAGATACGCATGGTCAGGGAAAGGGGGGTGCGGGAAATCACCCTTTTGGGGCAGAATGTCAATTCCTACCGGTACTATGATGGTGAAACAGGGACTCTTAATTTTCCGGGGCTTTTGGAACGCGTTGCCCTGGAACTTGAGAACAGTCCCCTCAGGTGGGTGCGTTTTCTTTCCAGCCATCCCAAGGACCTTTCGCCTGATGCTGTCAGTATAATGGCCGGGAACCAGGTGTTCTGCCGCCATCTCCACCTCTGCGTCCAGCACGGTTCCGATTCTGTGCTTAAAGCCATGAACCGCCGCTATACCCGGGAACAGTACCTGGATCTGGTATTCCGGCTTCGCTCGGCTATGCCGGATCTGAGCCTTTCCACGGATATTCTGGTGGGTTTTCCCGGCGAAACCGAAGAGGATCTTGAAGAGACCCTGGCACTGATGGAGGAAGTCAAATTCCTTTATGCTTATATGTACCATTATAATCCCCGTGAGGGGACAGCGGCCTATTCCCTGCCGGGACGTATCGCCGAAGGGGTAAAGCGGAAGCGTCTGGCCCGGGTAATAGAACTGCAAAAACGGCATACTGCGGTTCTTTTACAGGCTAGGCTGGGTTCTGAAGCGGTGGTTTTGGTAGAGGGAATTTCCCGTAAAAATGCCGATGAATTAATAACCCGTACTGAACGGGATGAAATGGTCGTGGTTCCCGGGAAGCCCTCGATGCTGGGCCGTTTCGGCATCCTCACCCTTTCGTCCCTCAAAGGGAACACCTTCCGGGCAGCCGGAATTACGCTGTTGGACTAGTCCGGACCGCCGGACAAGGAGGCCTTATGGGGCGCTTGATCGGATTCATACTTATTTTCGCTGTTTTTCTTACTTTTATTGTCCTTAATCTGGATAACAAATGCGACGTTTCCCTGGGGTTCAGAACCATCCGGGAAATTCCTGTTTTTATAACCGTCTTTGTTTCTTTCTTTCTGGGCATGTTCTGCGCTGTTCCTTTTGTCATATCCTTTGGCAGGAAAAAGTCTCCTGCTAAGGGGGTTCCGTCAAAACAGGCTAAAAAATGGGGGAAAAACAAAGACGGAGCTTCCCCGCTCCCTGAAGACCTGAAAGGCGACGGGCCCTATGGGATCGACTAGGTTTTCCTATTTTCTCAGCGCAGTCTTTTTGTTTTTTTTAGCATTTCCCCTGAATGCCCAAAATGGTTCAGGCGCGGTTTCCCTGGCGGCGGAGATGGACAGGCTCGAAAAGCAGCAGGCCCTGCCGGCACAGAAGAGCGACGCCCTGTTCCGGCAGGCAAGGCTCTACCAGCTCGCGGGGAACTACGAAAAAGCCGCCCAGGCCTGGCGGGAGGGAGCCAATCCTTCTCCCGCTGACACCAGGGCCCTGCTGGAAGCTTCAAGGCTTTTTATTTCCCTTGGGGAATACGACAAGGCCGAGTCAGGAATCAAGGTCCTTTTTGCTGCCGGCGATGAGTCTCCCGGGGTCATGCTCCTGAACGCCCAGCTCCAGGCTTTTAAAACAGGGGACACCCAGGCTCTTGCCCTGTTGGCGGCGGATCCTGCCTGCGCCGTTATGCGCAGCGGAATATACTATACGCTCTGGAAAATCACCGGAATCCAGGCCTGGAAGACACGGCTCCTTGTTGAATACCCCCAAAGCCCCGAAGCCCGCATAGCCCGCGATGCCGCAGGGATTATTCCCGCAGGCAGCCCCCAGTGGCTTCTCTTCCCTGGCAGGGAAAGCATAAGCCTAGCCACTGGTACGGCTTCGCCTGGGGCTGAGTCTCCTGCGGCGCCTGCCGCCGCACTGCAAACCGGTCTCTTTAACAGGGAAGAAAACGCCAGGGCCATGGCAGGACGCTTGGAAAAAGCGGGCTTTCAGGCCCGCTTGGCGCGCCGCAGCGTCAACAGCGACGAGTACTGGGCCGTTCTGGTCCCGTGCGGCGCTGAGGCCGGCAAAACCCTCATGGAACTTAAAAACGCGGGATTCGAGTCCTTTCCGGTATTTGAGTAATCCCCCTTCTATTCATTCGCCAGAGTCAGCGATATCGTCCCTTCATGGAGTTCCTGTATGCCCCTGGCGCCCAGGCGTACCCGTAGGAGCGTCATGGTTTTCCGGGGTCCTGCCTTGTCCTCTTCCCCTTCAGGAACAGACGGGGATTCTACCACGTAGGTTTCCCTGTCCCTGGAAAGGCCGCCAACACGGGGATCTGTGGAACGCAGCTCCAATAGTTCCCGGCCTTCAAGGGAGAAGAAGGCGTATTTCCCTTGCCTGAAGGCATCTCCTGCGTAAAATTCGTAGTTTCCGTCAGGGTAAAACCGGATTTTTCCGATAGAGCCGTCATAAACCGCATCGATATAAGCGCTGTTCCCGGAAGGTTTGGCGGCGCGGTTTTCCATGGGCTCTGCCTTGCGGTAAGAGCCGTCCCAAACGGTATTAACCCCCAGTTTGAGACGCACGTCCTCTACGACCCTTACCTTGATGCTGTCCAGGCTTTCCAGTTCCAGGTCTATAGAACGCCTAAGTGTGGTTACTGAGATGTTCTGGCTTGATACGTAGAGGCCGTACCTTGTGGCGCTGGAATTCTGCCATGTAAAGACCTGCTGGGTTTCATCACCGTAGAAAATAATCTCCCTGTTAGGAGGATCGAAGTAAATATACTGCCTGCTGTCTATAGTACCCTGGGCGCTCACGTAATACCACAGGCCGGTGATGAATTCTTCAAAAGCTCCGGGGTTCCCCAGGAGTTCCTGGAGCCGGCGTTGTTCGATCTGGGTTCCCGGCACAGGGGTGACGCGGCTCTGCTCGTAAAGACCGTTGATTACGTTATAGGTGTAGGTAATTTCCACCTGATCCATGATATTCGACGAATCGTAGTCCCTGCCGTAAGCCAGAATGGAAAAACTGGCCCCCCTGGCCATACCCAACTGGTATGCCTGGGACCGCTCGGTTTCGCGGACCGAAATCGAACCGTCGATCCTGAGTTCGCCGATTTTAGTAAAAAGCTGGTTTTCCTCCCCCTCTGAAGGGGGCTGGGTCTGGGGGGGCTTGCGGAAGATAGTCAAAGTGTGTTCCCCAAGGCCGTTCATCCCCGAAAGGAGCACGCAGAGGCTCCGGTCGCCGATAAGATCCTGGGTATACAGGGAAACCGTCCCCGGCCGGGTTGCCGCAGCAGGGGCGCTCCAGAACCGCCGGTATGCCCGGAGGTTTTCGTCATAATCAATATAGGTAAGGTACAGGGGGCTTTCCAGTTCCAGGAGGTTCCGGTAAGCCGCAATCTGTTCGTCCTGGAGATCCCCGTCAAAATCATCATTCAGGATAGTTACCAGAATCTCGCCGTCCTCAAGCGGGACTTTCAGGTTCATCTGGTTTTCCCGGGCCATACGTTCCGCCTGGTTCTCCCAGGCCCCTGTTTCCGGGCCCGGTGGCTGGGGAATAACAATACGGGTCTGCCGGGATTCGGCGTTCTTTTTTGTATTCCACGATGATGGAAAGAGGACCGCCGCGCCTATACCCAGGGCGGCAAAAATGAGGACAATAACCGCAATAATTCCAAAAAAAGGTCTCATTGAATTCCTTAACAAGCTTACGCGCCGTTCAATACACCGGTAATTCTATCTAATACTTTCGTCAAAGTTTCTTCAATACGTTCCTTGCTCTTGAATCCCGCAGCGGAAACGTGCCCGCCTCCACCAAAGGACTGGGCGATTTTCGACACATTCAACTCCCCTTTGGACCTGAGGGAACAGCGGACCTGGCCTTCGTGGTTTTCCTTTATCAGAACGGACACTTCGATGTCCTTGCTTTTCAAGGGTATATTGATAATGTTGTCGGCGTCTTCCAGATAGGCGCCTGTAGCGGTAAGATCCTCCTTCCTGAGAATCTGGACCGCTACCCGGCCTTCATTGCGGATTTCCAGAGTCGAAAGTACCTGTTTCTGCAGGAGCAGCGTTCCGGTAGAGGCGCTTTCATGGAGTTCGCGGTATACCTTGTAGGGGATCACCCCTGTTTCCACCAGGGACAGCACTGCCCGGAAGGTTCTGGCAGTGGTCTTTGAATAGGCGAAAGAGCCTGAATCGTAGCTTATCCCGGCGTAAGCAGCCTGTGCTGACACTGTATCCAGGGCGATCCCTGCTGCAGCCGCAAGTTCTACCATTATTTCACACGTAGAAGAGGCGGTATTATCAATATAGCCCTTCAGGGAACTGAGCGGGTTGGGTTCATGGTGATCAATCGTAAACACTTCGGCTGCGAGGGGTATAAATTCCTTTACCTGCCCGATATTGTATTCATCGGAAGTATCCAGGACTGCCAGGGCCGATTCAGCAGGAATACTGTCTGCTAGGGATATGTCCCAAACCTCCATTTCCCCCTGGGGGTCCATAAACACGTAGCGCTCAGGAACAGACGCGGTATTGATGATACGGATTTTCTTGCCCAACGAACGGCAGATACATGCCAGAACGGCTTCGGCCCCTAGACCGTCCGCATCGGCCCCCTCATGGGTGGTCAGCACCAGAGATTCATGGCGGTTCAGAAAAGCAAGAATATCTTCCAGCATGGGGCCAGCAGCTATTAACTGCCCATATAGGCCGCAACGGCTCTTTTGACCTTGTCCCCTATACCCGGAGCCACTACCAGGGCCTGCCAGCCGGCGTATTCGTCCACCCGGGACCAGCGGAAAAGGCCTGCGGACCCTCCTTCCAGGGCAGGGGCCAGGGCTTCGGCGGAGCCTGATACCACTATGGTAACTGCAAGGCGCTTTCTGTCCCCGGGGTCCCGGGACGCCCTGGAAGCGGCTTCCATGAGGGCTCCGGAAAAATCCGCCCTTTTAGCGGAGGCATCCAGGGAACGGAGTTTGTCCTTAATGCCTTCTTTTTGGCCCCCTACAGTTCCGGTATAAACAATTTGAGCTTTATCTCCTGCTGACCAGATAGTCAGGCTGTCCCCTTCCTGGAGGATCCGGTCGATTATTTCCCGGCTAATCCAGGAAACGGTCTCGTTCCTGGCTTCTTTGGACAGAGAAGAGCCGTCTATAATCAGGTACAGATCCAGGGGAAGGCTGCGTTTATCTTCGGCCCTAAGGAAGCCGGGAGCCAGGAAAAAAAGAGCCGCCCAGCAGACAGCGGTCATTCTACGGTATAATAGCTTCATAATCCGATATTTTATCATATTTTTTTATTTAATGATATAAGTTTTCAATAAAAATGCAAAAAAGGCTTTACATTTATATGTGAATGTTGATACAATATAAGTGTATTATGTATAATGATCGTAGAATCAGAATAAACTAACCTTATAAGGAGTCTGAACATGGGAGCCATTGACCTGCCTAAGAGCCCTAACGTATTCCACCCGGAGAAACCGAGTGCCGTAGGTTCTCGAAATTCGCTTGCCCAGGAATACCGGGATCAACAAGCTGAAGTTAACCAACTTCTGGAAGAGGAGACCAACAAGGTCATCCATCATCTCACCGCTAAACTGCCCAAGGATACCCTGGAACGCCTGGATGTCATGGGGGGGTTGAAGGAGAAGTTGTACAACTACTTCAACCAGAATTACCAGAACATGTTTAACCGTTACATGGTAACGAGTGAAGATGAGATGGTAAAGAAGGTACGGAACTTTATCGACAAGGAAGAGACCAAGGTCCTTGCCCGGTATACGCCGAAAGAGATTGCCGATTTGCTGGACGCCGTAGGAGGCGCCGACAAGTTCAATACCGGCGAAATCGAAAAATCCATGGTCAACATGTATGGCCACCTTCAGGGCCATATCCAGCGGGGCGTCAACGAACTGGAAACGCACACCAATTCCATACTACGCCAGAAGACCGACACCGGGGCCTTTGTCCGGGGTGAAAACGCCTATTCAATCGTTAAGTGCGCCTTCAAAGACAACCTGGTAAAGCCCAAGACCGTTTCGGATGTTAAGCTTTCGGTAAACATCCTGGATTCGGAGCTTATCAGCCCTATTTTCCACTACCAGGTAACGGTGGAATACCTCATCAAGGATCTTTTGGGCAAGCACATCATTGATTCCATCGATCACACCATCGAAGGGATCAAGGACGAGCGGGTTGATCAGGGCCTGGAAGAGTTCTCGGACAGCGAGATCCTCTTTACCAAGATCGGCCAAGTCGAGAATTTCACGGATGATAAAATCGACGACCCCAAATCCAAGCGCTATTCCATTATCGCCAAGACGGTTATGGAAAAGATCAACGATCTCAGGGCCGAAATCGATCCCGAAACTTTCGATCAGATGAACATTCGCGAGAATATCAAGAAGATCGTCGATATCGAGAACATCAGGAACCGGGGTTTCAACACCGCCATCAATTCCATCACTTCTATCCTGGACACCTCCAAGATGGGGTATCAGTACATTGAAAACCTCAAAAACGCCCGGGAAGTCATTATCCGGGAATATGAGGACACCGATGTGGCGAACCTCCCTGACGAACGGTACCAGATCAAGCTCCGCTACTTCGATAATGCCCAACTCACGGAGGATCGCAAGGCCTACGATGTGCAGCTCAAGAGCTTTGAGACCGAAGTCCAGCATCTGTGGGATGTCCTTGAAGTTATCTACCAGGATTCCAAGAATTCCTGGAAAGTCAACGATTTTGAGGATCTGGCCAGGAAGGAGAAACCCCGTATTCAGAAGCTTATCAAAGCCAAGACCGGAGAGCCCCTGTACGAAGATATCGCCAAGGTCTGGGACGAGATTTCCTTTGTCCGCGCCGGGGAGACGGAAGTGGAACGCTCCAACCGCACCTACATCTATGAAAAAGACCGGATCCGCCAGCGGATCATCCTGATGCGGAACAAGATGAAGCAAATGTATACGTACCAGTACCCCATCGAGCGGCGGGTTATGGAAGACCGGCTCTCGTTCCTTGAGAGGGAATACTACCGGTTTGAATACATGATCAACCCCTATCATCTCCAGCCCGGGCTTCTCCTGGATGTGGATATTACTTCTATTAAACGGAAAAAGGCGACACTGGACGCTATGGCTAACGTGCTCAACGAATTCCTCCACGGTGTGTCCAAGGGGTTCCAGGACGCGGCGTTCGCGTCTTTCAGCCGCCGGCGCTCTACGGTGCGGGAGGACATCAACCAGTCCTTCTCGACAGTTGAGGACAGCAAAACCGCCCAGTCCGCCGAAGCGGGCGGCAGTTCGGCCTATCTGGATCTTCTCAATTCCGACAGCCCCGCGAGCGTTTCTGATTCCGAAACCAAGGCCATCGTTGCGCCCAAACGGGGCCGCGGCGCGGCTAAAGCCAAGGGCGCCGCGGTAGACGCCAAGCCTGGACGCAGGGGACGCAAAGCTGGCCGCAGTACAGGCGGTGATGTTGCTCTGAAAGAAGTTTAATCATAAAAAATCGGTTGTTTAGCCGAAACGCCCCCGTCTCCGGGGGCGTTTTTTCTAGGAGGTTCAAGGAATGAGTAAAGAGACAGCGAATCTTGAGGTGTTGTCCAGCAGAGCAGGTTTCAACTCCGCAGTGCGGCACATGAATAAAACTATCCAGATTGCCGGAACTCTGGGAAGCAGTAATCTGGGAGACCTCCTCTATGAACGGGGCGATGAGAATCTTTCCGGCGAACGCAGCAAGCTGCTCCTCAATATGCTTCTGGTGGATAAGCTGGGATATAAATCCGTGTCTTCCAACCTTGGAACCGTAGCAGGGGATATCCCCTCATTGGCCCGGGAATTTGAAAAGTGGAAGGCTGTTGACCTGATAGCTGCATATCATCATCCTGATTTGGGCCTCCTTGTGGCGAATCCAAAAGTTGCCGAAGAGCTTGCCAATTTCGGAATGCTTAGGAAACGGGAACTCCTGGTAATATACGCCGGTAAAGGCGGTGTTCCTGCTGACGAAAACTGCCAGAAAGCCGCTGAACTGGCGCTTACCCTTTTTGAAGGCCGTAAGGCAAAGGTCCCTGCGGAGATTCTCAAGGGCAGTTTTATCGCAACGAAGCTGAAAAAAGCCGAAGAGGAAAAACCCGCAAAGGTCAAAACGGCCAGGGCCGGAAAACCCGTCCGGGCCGCGAAAGCCGCCGAACCCGCCACGGGAAGGGGCAGTGTCCCGGCGCCTGTTCCCAGGGAAATCACCAGAGTAGCGCCGCCTATGGTTACCGCAGCGGCTCCCGCCATTTCCAAAGGCCCTGTGCGGATGACCCCTATGTACTCCGTTGTCGTTTCCAACGAACTTTTCCACAACGGAAACGTAGAAGCCTGGAAGCGTATTGTGGCCAGTTACAAAGCCAAATACCCTGCCCTGGAAGTTTACATTTACTATGAAGGCGAGCGCATCCTGGACATAAACTCCCTCTTCAAATGGGGTAAGGTCAAACACGGCAGTGCCATTCAGTTTGCCGTGGCCGGAAACGATATCAAGGATGTGGCCAAACTTCAGCGTTACCTGGTTCAAGGGGCCAGCCATCAGTTTGAGGCCTTCCTGCATGGTCCGGTAAACAATGTGTTGAAGCTGTTCGGTTAAGGGGGAAAAAATGGATAACAGAATACACTTTTTTAGTCAGATTGATGTCATCCCCAAGAAGATCGAACCTGAAAAACTGGGGATCCGGGGCCGGCAGGCCAATGAATTCGCCGAACTGGGCTTTCCTATTCTCCCTGGTTTCATACTGGATACGGATATCGCCTCCAAGCTGGAGCCCAAGGAGATCAAAAAGGATATTTTGGCCCTGCTGGACAAGTGCGCCGGTATTGTGGGTAAAAAGTATGGGGATTCCGAAAACCCCATGCTCCTGAAAGTGGTCATATCTTCAAACCTGGCCATCACCACCTATCCCACGCTCCATAACTTCGGTCTTGTAAAACCCACTATTGAAGGCTTCGGCAACTGGGTAGGTAAGGATTTTGCCGTCCACGAAGTGCTCTTTCTGGTCCGGGGAATGCTTAAAATTGAGGAGCGTATCAAGGAACTGGAGGATAAGTCCAAGGAACAGGCGGAAATTGCCGCCAAACTCAAGGCCCTGGACAATATGCTGGGTATCAGGAGACCTTCCAACGAACTGGGACTTGAGGAAGAACACATTCCCATTGACAAGAGCGCCGGGGAATACATGAACCTCTACGCCAAATACTTCCCGGCAGGCTTTTTTGACAGCGCCGAAAACCAGCTTCTCCTGACCCTGGGAGAAGTTACCCGCATGTTCCAGATGGACGATCAGAACGATAATGATACCGCTCTTATGATCGCCCCTATGGTCTACGGGAACTACGGCAAGGATTCCTGTTCCGGGGACTTCTTCAGCCGCAACGTGGTCACAGGGGAAAAGAAGCTCCAGGGCAAATTCTTCAGGGAAAAATTCAACGAGGTTGACGCGGAAGGCCAGAGCATCGACAAGGTAGGCGACAAGCACCTTAAGGAACTCCAGAAGATCGCCTGGACCCTGGAAGACAAGTTCAAAGAAATCCGCCATGTCCGCTTCACCATTGAAAACAGCAAGCTTTGGCTTATAGAGCAGCGCCAGGTGGAGCAGAAATCCACCCAGTCGGACATCAAACTCCTCCTGGATCTGGCCAAGCGGAAGATCGTGGACAACGCCTATGTGGTCAAGGCTATCGATCCCCTGCGGCTTAACGAAATTCTCCACCCTGTTATCGATCCCGGAAGCGTCAAGGGCCTCAAATCCTGGAAAGGCGGTATTGCCGGCGCCCCTGGGGCGGCTATCGGCAGGGTGTATTTTACCACCGATTCCCTCCTGGAAGCCAAAAAGCTGGCCCAGCAACGGGGCGAGGACACCAGGACCATCTTGGTGGCGATTTCCTCTTTCGCTGAAGATGTTAAGGCTATCGAAGTGAGTACCGGGGTGCTCACCGCTGAAGGAGGCTATTCTGCCCATGCATCGGTTGTCGCCAGGCAGTACGGCAAAGTGTCCCTGGTTGCCCCTGATCTAAAAATCAAGGGCAGAAAAGCCACGCTAGGGAGTTTCAGCTTTTCCGAGGGGGATTATATCACCCTTAACGTACCTTTCTACGGCCAGTCCAATGTTTACGCCGGGACCGCCACCCTTATCGAGCCGGATCCCAAGGAATCGGGTCTTCTCGACTTTATCACCCTTTCCAAAAGCTTCCTCAGGAACTTCCATGTCCGGTGCAACGCTGATACCACCCGGGACGCCACGCTGGCCCTGAGCTTTGGCGCCGACGGCGTGGGGCTCTGCCGCACGGAACACATGTTTTTTAAGGCCGAACGCATCAACGTTTTCCGGGAAATGCTCCTGTCGGACAATGACAAGGACCGGGTAAAGGCCCTGACCAAGCTCCAGGTCATGCAGCGGGAGGATTTCTACGGCATCTTTAAGGTAATGGTCGGCAAGGAAGTGACCATAAGGCTCCTGGATTCGCCGCTTCATGAATTTATGCCCCATAATGACGATGAACTTGCGGCTTACATAGCCCATGTGGCAAAGACCAAAAAGGTGAAGCCTTCGAAGCCGGAAATTCTCGCCCAGATCGACGCCCTCCACGAGTTCAACCCCATGCTGGGGCACCGGGGCTGCCGTATCGCAGTTTCCTATCCTGAGATCTACGCCATGCAGGTCAAAGCCATCTTCGAAGCGGCTTACAAGCTGCGTTCCGAAGGAGTGGACGTCAGGCCTGAGATCATGGTTCCTATTGTTATGAACGCCTCGGAACTCAAGCTGATTGCGTACGGCAAGAAGATCGAAGGCGCCAGCTACCAGGGCATCGTGGACATTGAGGAAGAACTCAGGGCCGAAAAAAAGGCCAAACCTGTGGAATACCAGATTGGCACCAT
Organism: Treponema sp.; assembly: GCA_031269405.1. Next base: position 17,179 of record JAISZE010000141.1, read on the forward strand.
GATCGAGCTTCCTGCCGCGGCATTAGGCGCCGGAGAAATCGCCAAGTACGGCCGGTTCTTCAGCTTCGGCACCAATGATCTGACCCAGACCACCTTGGGAATTTCCAGAGATGACTTTACCGCCTTCATGCCCGACTACACCCTCTTCGACCTTATCCAGGGGAACCCCTTCAGTACCCTGGATTCCCGGGTCAAGGAGCTCATCGCTATGGCTACCGAACGGGGGCGGCTTACCCGGCCCGACCTGGCCTGCGGTCTCTGCGGTGAACACGGGGCTAATCCCGCTAATGTGCGGTTCTGCATGGAAGCGGGGCTTAATTATGTTTCCTGTTCTCCCTATTCGGTGCCTATCGCCCTGCTTGCGGTGGTCCAAGCCGAACTGGAGCGCTAAATCCGCCTGCCCACCCGGAGGGCGATATCCGGGTGGGTGGGAGATGTCAAGGCTTAATGCGGGTCAGGTTTAGATCTGCCAGGGCTTTCTCCCGGGCGGCGATGACCCTGTCGCACCAGGCGTCGAATTCGGGGTCCTCTTTCTGGCATTCCTTGTGGGATAGGATATACTCAAGGCTTTTCTTTACCCCCTGGTCGAAGCGGACAAGGGCCGTGAAACCCGGAACCAGGCGCTTGAGCTTGGCGTTGTCGAATACCGCCGAATTAGCCTTGTCCCCCGTAAGGCTTCCCCGGAAATCGTAGGGCCCCGACTCATGGAGGAAATCGCTGGAAATGTGCACTGCCTTGAGGGATACTCCCAGGGCGGCGGCTACGGTTTCGTAAATCTGGTTCCAGGTGAGGGCTTCGTCAGAGGTGATTTGTACCGATTCTCCCAGGGCATGGATGTTCCCCATAAGGCCGATGAAGGCTTCGGCGAAGTCGCTGCTTGAAGTCATGGTCCAGAGGCTCGTGCCGTCGCCGTGGATGATCACCGGCTTGCCCTCAAGCATACGCTTCAGAATCTGCCAGCTTCCGTTAGCCCCGTGGATTCCAAGGGGCACATTCCGCTCGTCATAAGTATGGCTGGGGAGGACTATGGTAACCGGGAAACCTTCTT
>JAISZE010000055.1 GCA_031269405.1 Treponema sp.
ACCGCCGGGAGATCGTGGGATACGAAGATCAGGGTAAAATTCCCCTTTTTCTTGAGTTCATGCAGCAATTTGAGGGTCTCGATTTTTGTGATAATGTCCAGGGCGCTTAACGCTTCATCGGCAATGAGGACTTCGGGATTGGTAACCAGCGCCCGGGCTATGGCAATGCGCTGACGCTGGCCCCCCGAAAATTCAGCCGGTCGCCGGCACATGGCGTCTTCCCCGAGTCCTACCTTTTCCAGAGCCCGGCGGATCCGTTCTTTTCGCTCTTCCCTGGTCTTGGTCAGCCCGAGGGAAACCAGCGGTTCGCCGATGATGCTTTCAATCTTCTGGGCCGGGTCCAAAGAGAGAAAGGGGTCCTGGAAGACAGGCTGGACCCTGGTTCTGAAATTCCTCAGGGCCTTCCCGGCCATCTCTGTCAGCGGCTGCCCGGAGAAGAAGATGCTTCCCCTGCGGGCTTTTACCAAATGGAGGAGCAGGAAAAGCAGGGTCGTTTTACCGCTTCCCGATTCCCCCACTATCCCCAGGCTTTCCCCATCCGCTATGTCAAGGCTGATATTTTTCAGGACCTCTTTTTTCCTGTACGCGAAACAGACCCCCGAAAGCTCAAAAATTTTTTTCCCGCCGCCGGAAGATCCCTGAATCCCGGCGGTCATGGCGGACCTTCCTTTTTCAGGGCGAGATCCAGTTCCCGCGCACAGTTGAGGAGCAGCCTTGTGTACTCGTGACGGGGATCATTGATGATGTTCTCCGTAGCTCCGGTTTCGACTATACGTCCGTCTTTCATAACCAGGATCCGTTCGGCGATTTTCCTCACCGCCGCGATGTCATGGGAAATAAAGAGTACCGCCATTCCCCGTGCCTTCGCGGTATCCTGTATAAGCTCGATAAGCTGCCCTTGAATATGGGCATCGGCGGAACTGGTCGGTTCGTCCGCGATGAGCAGTCTGGGGGAAGCTGCCAGGGCCAGGGCAATGGCGGCGCGCTGCATCTGCCCCCCCGATATTTCCGAAGGCAGGGAAGCGGCGATACGCCGAATCTCCGTCAGCTTTACCTCCTCCAGCAGGGAATACACCCTTTCCCGCAGCTCCGCTCCCCGCAGGCCAAAATGTTTCTTGAGGGGCAGGGCTATCTGCCTGCCTATCTTCATCAGGGGATCCAGGGCGAAGGCCGGTTCCTGGAATACCATGGAAACATCCCTGCCCCGGATCGTGTTGAGTGTCCCTTCGCCTGAGCCTATGATCTCATGTCCCGCGAGGATGACGCTTCCTTCCACCCGTATTGAGGCGGGCAAAAGCCCTGTTACCGCCAGTGAAGTGAGGGATTTTCCGGAGCCCGACTGGCCCAAAAGGCCTGTCAGTTCCCCCTCTCCGATGCTGAAACTGACATCCCGAAGCAGTGGTTTTCCCGAATCCGCCAGGCAGGCCCTGAGACCTGTCACGTCAAGCAGTACCGGCTTTTCTGACACATCGTTCACTGGCCTATGCCTCCTCCTGAATCCAGTTTATCACGGATTGCGTCGGCGAGAAGGTTTACCCCGGTCACTATCATCACAATAACCAGGCCGGGAAGTACCGCTCCCAAGGGGGCGGTCAGCACCGTAGCCTGGGCTTCCTGCATGAGCCGCCCCAGGGATGCGTTGGGCGGAGGAACCCCCAAACCCAGGTAGGAAAGGCTGGCTTCCGCCAAAATGGATACGCCGAATACCACCGCGACATTCACCGACAGCACCTGCCATATATTGGGCAATATATGGATAAAGGTGATGGCCAGGTTTCCCGTTCCCGAAGTCCTCGCGCTCACAAAGAATTGCTTTGCCATGATCTGTTTTGCGAGAATGCGGGTAAGCCGGGCGATAATCGCCGAGCAGGCTATGCCGATAGAAGCCACCGCGGTCCAGGTACTTCTCCCCTGAGCCGCCCCAATGAGCATAGCCAGAAGAAGGGTGGGGAAGGCGATTAACACGTCGAGAAAGGAAGAAGCGGCGTTATCGGCCCACTGGGGAAGCCAGGCCGCGAGGAGGCCTGTGGTAATGCCCAGAACCGCGGCTATCAGGGTAGCGCTTAGCCCGATGGAGTAGGCGATCCTGGTACCGGCCATCACGTAGCTCGCCAGATCCCTGCCGAGCCGGTCGGTACCGAAGATATGGACGGCGCTGGGGCCTTCAAGGCGTCCTCCCGAAGTATCGTCCAGACGGTAGGGGGTCCAAAAAAACGAGACCAGGGCGGCGGTAAGGGTTATGAACAGGAGAACCACGGCAATATAGAGCCGGACCGGTGTTTTTTTTCGGGCCATATCATCCTCCAGCCCGGGGTCTTCTGAGCCGGGGATCGAGGAGCCGTTGAATTACATCGGCGATAAAACCGATTGCAAGAACCAAAAAAGTAGTGGTAAGGAGGACTCCCTGAATGGAAGGATAGTCGTGCTGGGCAATTGCCCTGGTCAGCATGGAACCGAGTCCGGGAAGGGAAAAGATGTTTTCCACCACCACGGCCCCAAGAAGGGTTGAGGAAAGTTCTATCCCCAAAATGGCAATTACCGGAACATAGGCGTTTCTGATACCGTGGAGTACAAAAGACGAAACCTGGGAAAAACCGAGGGATCGGGAAGTACGGATATAGCCGGAATCCAGTACGTTAAGTACGCTTGCCCTGATATACCTGGCCAGTGTGGCGCTCATCATGAATACGATGGTCGCGGCCGGCAATACCAGGGCGCGAAAGGCGGCGCCTGCGTTTCTCCATCCCTCCGCCGGCCATCCGCCGGAGGGCAGGATGCGCAGGCTCAGGGCAAAGATCCAGACAAAGATGATCCCCACCCAGAATATGGGGATGGCTATGCCGATTTGGGTAAAAGCTGTCAAAGCCGCCGCGTACCATTTGCCGTTCTTATACGCCGCGATAAATCCGATGACACTGGCCAGGAGGGCGGAGAGGGCAAAGGAAATAAGGGTAAGGGGGATGGTGACACCCAGGCGGCTGAAGACTTCGGGAGCCACCGGGACACCGGATATATAGGACTCTCCAAAATCCCCCCGAAAAATCCCGGTAAACCACACCGCCATTTGATGAACCAGGGGGAGATCGGAACCCACTTTGGCCCTGGCCGCCGCGATTTGTTCCGGGGACGCATCGGCGGGCAGCAGGGCATTGGCGGGATCTCCGGGAAGCATCCTGAGGAGTATAAATATCACCAGCAGGGCAACGGCGAAGGAGACCAGCAGGAAAAAAACGCGGTGAACCAGGTATTTGCCCATAGAGGTATTATACGGAGGCGCGGTAAAGGGGTCTACCGGAGCGGCCCCTTTACGACAAATACTATTTTTTCACGATATTGTACGTGTAGAACTGGGAATTAAGCGCGTTTACCGGATATCCGGACAGCCTCGAAGACGCGACGACGATCTGGGGATAGAGGTAGAGCCACACACTGGCCGCCTCGTTGGCGATGATCCTGTTTACTTCCAGGAGTTTCTGGGCTTGTTCATCGACGGTAGCGGACAGTTCGGCCTGGTTCACCAGTTCCGTTACCCGGGGATTATTGTACCCCCAGTAGAAATCGGGATTCCCGTACCATACCACATCCCGGTCATTCACATGTTCCTGGAGGGTGGCGGTAAAATCCCTGTCCCGGAAAACCTTGGTGTACCATTCATCGGCGGATATGGGATTGATGGTCACAGTAACGCCGATTTTGGCAAGCTCGCTTTTTACGAATTCGGCAACCAGGGGATGGGGATCGTAGGTGGGCGAATCAAGGGTAAAGGAAATGCCGTTGGGATAACCCGCCTGGATAAGAAGTGATTTGGCAAGGACAGGGTCATAGGGGTTCGCGTTGACCAGGGAAGCGTCGTACCAGGGATCGGTGGGAGGAACCATGGAACCGATGAGGGAACCGTATTTGCCCCAGATGGAACTCAACAGTTTTTGCCGGTCGATGGCGGAATAAATGGCCTTGCGAACCAGGGCGTTGTCAAAGGGTTTTACCCGGTCGTTAAAAGCCAAAAGTTCCTTGGTTGTGGATGCCCCGTTGTTGATTACGAAGTCGGGATTGTTTTCAAATTGGGAAATAGCGTCGGGGCTCTGGACGGCGGTGATGACATCAACCTGTCCGCTTAAAAGGGCATTGTTCAGGGCGCTGGCATCGGTAAAGTAATTGAATACTACCCCGGCGTTTTTCGCGGCCTGCCCCCAATAGCCGTCCCACTTTTTAAGGCTGAGGGAACTGCCCCGGGTCCAGGTATCCAGCACGTAAGGCCCGGTACCGTCTTCGGTAGTTTTAAGATCCCTGCCCTCGGTGTTTACTATCCACACATAGGACAAGGTGTAGGGAAAAGAGATGGAAGGGGTATTCAGGGTGAAGACCGCGGTTTTGGCGTCCGGGGTACCGATGCTCTTTATTACCCGGTAACTGGACTTTCGGGCCGCCAGGGAAGTCTCGGCGCTGACCCGTTCAAAACTGGCCTTTACGTCCGCTGAAGTCAGGGCCTTGCCGGAATGGAATTTAACGCCCTCCCGCAGGGTCACCGTATAGGTAAGGCCGTCGCTGCTTTTGGTGTAATCAGCGGCAAGGAGGTTTTCCACCTTGCCCTCGTCAGTCAGCCGGAAGAGGCCCTCGTAGACATTTCCGTTAAAAGCTTCGGTAATGCCCTGGCCTCCGGCGTCAACATTTGAAAGGTTACCCGGTTCGTAGAGGGAACCTACGCGGATAATCGCCTGCTCCGGGCCTGCCGCTGAATCCCGCCTTCCGCTGGCGAAAAGCGCCGGGACGGTCAACACCGCCAGAACAAACAAAAGCGCCGGAAATACCCGGCCGGGGAATGTTCTTTTTGCTTTCATACTGTGTTTCTCCTTAAATTAATCATATTATATCCATAGATATTATAAGAAATATAGAGCGCCGCCTTTCTTTTGTCAATAGGCCCTGTTTAACACACAGCAATTCCGAATTCAACCATCCGGAGCCTTGCCCGAAACAGTCAGAAACAGGCTGCGCCAGTCTTCGTGGAGGTAGCGG
>JAISZE010000146.1 GCA_031269405.1 Treponema sp.
GCAAACGCGCCTGGTTCGCCCTTAAATGGGAAGTGGAACGGGGCGGGGAAAAAGGCGAGAGCGGCTGGAGCGAGCTGGTTTCGGAAATCATCCCCTAAGTAAACAAAAAGTAAAACCGCCAAGGCGAAGAAGGCGAAGAAGGAAGGGAAAAAGCACCGCTTCCTACATCCTTCTGCGCCTTTGCGCGCCTTGGCGGTAAAAATTCTTCAATCTTTCGTAGTTTCCCGTGCTTGAAAAGTAAACGCCGGCGCCCTGTGTTCTTCGCTTGACATGAAGTTTTCTTTTTCCCATGATACTAAAATCATGGATGATTCCCTGGTTACCAGGTCCTGTCTTGAAAGGCTCTCTACTGACGAACTGATCCGCATGGCGGACCGGTCGGGGCTGGATATCCCTCCGGGGCTGGATCGGATTTTTATTATAGAAGAACTCCTGGATCTGGCCGCGGAAGATAGGGAGGATGAAGAACCCCTGGAAGCTGCGCCCGTTACTGCGGATGCTAAGGAACCCGCGGCGCTTCCAAAACAGTATAACATTACCTTTATCGAAGCCATGATGCGGGATCCCTTGTGGATCTTTGTTTTTTGGGAAGTAAAGGAAGCCGACCGGGAGGTTTTTGAAAACGCCCCGGATTTTGACGGTTATTACCTCAAAGTATCGCCCTGGGGCAGGGCTGAACCGGCGGTCCGGGAACGGATATCCCCTGAAGACGCCGCAAAGGAAGGGGTGTTCATCGTTCCCGTAGGGGCTGGGGATACGGCGTGGTACCTAAGTTTCCCTCCCGGGGACGGAAGCCCGGGAGGAAACAGAAACAGGCAATACAAGGTAGAGCTCTGCGCCGGGCAGGGAGGGGGGGGGATCCTCCTGGCGGCGTCCAAGCCCTTCAGACTCCCGGAACTGCTCGATCTTCCCAGGCGGGACAGGGCTGAGGGCAGCCCTTTGATCGGTCTGTCCGGAGCCGGAGATTTTCATATCCTCAGAAATGGGGACCGGCAGTCCCGGGCCAGAAAGCGGGATTATTCATCGGCTGGTTGACATGAACAGTTCTCCTGTACTTTCCATCGTCCTCAACGCCCATACCCCTTTTGTCAGGCACCCGGAACAATCCCATTGCCTGCAGGAACACTGGTTTTTTGAAGCCCTCTCTGAAACCTACCTGCCGCTTTTGGAAGTTTTCGACCGCCTCGACAGGGATCACATACCCTTCAGGATGGGGCTCTCGCTTTCCCCTATACTCTGCCACATGCTTACCGATGAGTTCCTCATTAAGCGTTATCTGGAATATACGGACAGGCAGATCGAATTCGGCGCCCGGGAACTGGACAGGCTGCCGGAGCATGAAAACATCAGGGAAACGGCAAGGTTTTTTTACGATCGCATCCTGGACAGGAGGGCGCTTTTTACCGGGCGTTTCGGGGGGAACCTGCTCAGGGGTTTTGCTTATTACCAGAAAAAAGGCCGCCTTGAGCTGCTGGCTACCGGGGCGACTCATTCTTTCCTTCCCTTTTATACGCCTTATCCCGAGGCGGTACAGGCGGAAATCGAAGTTGCCACAGGCGCCTACCGCGGTTATTTCGGCAAATACCCCCAGGGGTTCTGGCTGCCCGAGCTTGGCTGGACCGGGGAACTGGATACCTGGTTCAGAGCCTATAATTTCGCCTATACTATAGTGGAAACCCACGGTTTGGTCTTCGGCCATCCTTATGCCGAAAAGGGGAGTTTCTACCCTGCCAGGACCCCGTCCGGCCTTCTTATCCTGGGGCGGGATTTTTATGCCCAGGAAGATATCGAGGCCATGACGGCTGCCCCTGAGTACCGGGACAACCGGAGGGATCTGGGATACGAGCTTCCTCCGGAACTGCTCATGCCTTTCCTCGGATCCCAGGGGGGGCGCACCAGTACGGGCTATAAATGCTGGTCCGCAGGAGGAGGCCTTTACGATCCCCTAAAGGCCGCCCAAAAAGCCGCTGAACAGGCCCGGCTGTTTCTGAAAAACCGGATCTCCCGGTTCCGGGAAGCGGGGAAATTCATGAAAGAGCCCCCTCTCTGCCTCTGCGCCTTTGACGCCGATACTTTTGGCCGCCGCTGGTACGAAGGGCCGGAATTTCTGGAAACCCTTTTCCGTTCCCTTTGGGATCCCCGGGAGTACGGCGGGGAACTCCAGTTTATGACCCCTGTGGAATACCTTTATAAACAGGATGTCGGCAGTTTCCAGGTCCTTATGCCCGGATTTTCCTCTTCCGGCGTGAATGGTTACGCCGAAAGCTGGGTGGACGCTTCTAACGACTGGATGTATTGCCATACCATGCGCGCTATTGAGCGCATGACAGAACTCGCCGACCGTTTTCCCGATAATTCGGGCCTTAAAGAGCGGGCCTTGAACCAGGCTGCCAGGGAGATACTGCTGGCTATGGCTTCAGACTGGCCCAAGATGCTTTATAAGCAAGAGTCTTCCGATTACGCCAGGAGCCAGATTGAGTCCTCTTTGAGGAATTTTACCACCATATACGAGGCCCTTGGGAGCAACTATATCAGTACCGAATGGCTTACCGGTCTCGAACGGAGGCACAATATTTTTCCCCATATCAATTACCGGGTGTTTCGAAGAAAAAAGTAGGCGCTGTTCCAGGGCTAAGCCTTAATAATCCAGAGTCTGCATATCGTTAATTTTCTGCTGCACGCTCTGGGCATGGGTGATGATGCTGAGCCCTTCCCTGGCGGGATCGAATTTGGAGTCCAGGCGGAGGGCTTCTTCCCAATATTCCCGGGCTTCCTGGTAGTTCTCCCTGGAATACGCGTCCAGCCCTGCAAGGTAGAGTTGGTCCACCCTGGCGGCCCGTTCCTTTCTGCCCCCGTCGCCCAGGTTGAAGCGGACCCCCAGGCTTACCCGGTTCAGGGGCTGCATCTGCGTCAGGAGATCCAGGGTGTAGTTGAGGTCCAGGGAGATCTTATCCAGTTCCACAGCGCTTCCCAGGGCGATCCGTACGTTCCCGTGTTTGCCCATAAGGCCCATGCGCATGGACAAAAAGTTCGTTACCTGCGCGGCGAATCCTGCGGCCCAGTAGGGCCTTTCTGAAAGGCCGGGGTCCGCAAGGTTCAAGGGCACGGAAAAGTCAAAAGAGACAAGAAGGGGCCGCAGGGGCTTATAGGACAGAGCTATAACCGCTGTGGAAGGCAGGGGATCGCCTTTTGCCGGAGGGCCCAGGTTCCGGATCACCAGCGCCGCGGAGCTGTTGCTGTCCCTGGAACTGTAGGTTTTCAGGACATTGAACCGCGTCAGAAAGCCGATGTCCGCCATAGCCATAGCGGCGGACTGGGAACGGCCTGAACCGGAGATTAGAGCGCCTTCGTTGTTCCCCTGGTCGTCGGCGTCGGTAAAATCGGGAACGAACCTGAAGGCCCCTTTTACATTTGCCCCCAGGGAGAGGCCGGAAAAATAGTACCCTGACAGAAAATTGTAGGAAACATTCAGGGTTCCCACTGCTTCCGAATAGTACCCTTTGGAAACCCTGTCCCCGTAGATATTGTATTCGGTAAAAGGGGTGTAGAGCCATTTGGCCCCTGCGCCGAAGCCCAGATTCCCCAGCCTGTGGGCAAAAACCGCCCCTTCGATTTTGGTATCCGCTATCCAGTTGTTGTGGAACAACGCCAGTTCGGTGTAGGGCAGGACCGCCGAGCCTGCGGGATTGTACTCAATAAAGGATATATCATCAGAAACTGCGGCAAAAGCCCCTGCCATCCCTTCGGAGCGGCCTCCCATAGGTACGTTCAGGACCGGGAAGGCGGTCAGGCCGGCGTTTTCATCAGGCCCGAAGATGGAATTGAGGTAATCCGAAATAGAACTGTAGGAGTCTGAATCGAAATCCAGCGCTCCGGCTCTGCCGGGCAGTGTGAACAAAATAATACAACAAAAAAGAAAGAGCGCTTTCTTCATCAATCTATACTATATATCGGAAAGCCCGGTAAATCCATTGATTGATCCAGGAGTTTTTTGCATCAACTATAGTTTATTAAGCCTTCACCGATATATATAAGTATATTATACTATACTGTATTAGGCAATTTTTGTGATGAGTTTCCGGTGCCCTGCGGCGTCAAACCGCGAGAGAGGGCTGATTTTACGGCTCCTGGCAGCGGTCCTTTTCCTCCTGGCCGCCGCGGCTTCCCTCCATGCCGGCGGGACCAGGGATACAATCTTGTCCCGCGCCGACGAGCTTATCGATAATAAACAGTACGACGAGGCCATACAGGCCCTTACGGAATACGTAAAAACCAACCCCGGCAAATTCGACGACGCCCAGAAGCGGCTCCAGAGGATAGTCAGGCTCAGGGAACAATACAATACCATCGCTGACGAGCTTCTGGAAATCCTGGTGGAAAACCCTGACGATAACGACAAGATCCTGGAACTCATCAACCGGTTGACTGCTATTGAACTGGTTTCCAACCCTTCTACCCGGCGTTTTTTGGACCAAATTCTGGACCTGGCTACATTCAACCGCAACCGGAACCGGCTGGAGGAAATCCTGGAACAGGGGAGGATCCTTCTTGCCCAAAGGGATTACCCGGGGGCCCTGGAATGTTATGCCTCAGGGCTGGAGATTTATCAGTCTGAGTACTTTTCTTCCGGTTTCGGGGAAGAGGCGGAGGAGGCGGCATCCCGGGGCCTGGAAGACATCTCCCGGGGAATCGGGGAATTCGCCGCCCTTATGGAACCTTTTAGCCAGGCTGCCCGGACTGTGGAGAACCGCGGCAGGGACGCTGTTCCCTCTGAGATCAGGCAGGCGTATAACGCCCTGATCCCCTATATGGAGGATTTTTCCCTCATCATGAACAGCTTTTTCGGCGCAGGGCTTGCGTACGAAAACCAGCTTGCCCTTCTCCAGAGTCAGGATGAATCCCTTGGGGACCGTTCCTTTTTGTCTTTCGCCGTCCGCCTTATCAGAGGCCCTGCGGGCCAGGACGAAGGCATAGTGGGAACCCTGAACCGGTACTGGCAGGAGCGGATAGTCCCTGTAGAAGGGGCAATAGCGGCCCTGGCGGAGGATGCCTATACCCGTGCCCATGCCCTGTCCGCAGCGGCGGATTACGCAGGAGCCGCTCCCTTTCTGGATACGGCGGAAGAATACCTGGGTATGGCTATGGATTTCGTGAACCACTACCTGGTGCTTTTCCAGGCCTCAGGGGTTCCTGTTACAATGGTTTTTGACGAACCTGTAGTGGAGGACAAAGCCGGGGATTACCTTGCGTACCAGTCCATGAACCGGGCGGTCGGGTTTATCCGCGAGGCCGGGATCATAGGCAGGCAGAACCAGGCCCTGGGGGACAATTTCCCGGCTTTCTCTTCCTGGCAGGAAGGGCTCCTTGACGCTTCTGCGGCGGTTTCCGCGGAGGATGCGGACCGGGCGTCCCTTAAGGCCATGGGCGCCGGCGTCGACGCCCTTATGGCGGAAATTGCCGCCGATACCCGGACGGTACAGGGCTATCCGGATCCCGCTCCGGAAGGAGCGCCCCCTGCGCTTTACCTGGACCAGGCCCGGGATATCGCCTCGGCCCTGGAAACAGTGATCAGGACCCGGGAATACCAGGCTATAGTGCGGCGCTATACCATTTCCACAGAGGAGCTTTCCCATGAAGTAAGCGCCAGGGAAGATGAGTTCGCCCGGGGAAACAGCCTGGTAGAAGGGATCAGGACTGAAGAAAACGGAGAATCAGCAATAGCCCATTATCCTGCAGAAGGCCTTGAAGCTCTTACCCAAATGAGCCAGCGGGCTGCTGTGAATCTTGCCGGTTGCAGGGAACTGCTTAACCTTTTCGCCTCAGAACCCCAGGGTATTTCCGGTTCCGGCGAAGTGGGGACTCTCTATTCCTACGCCCGGTCCCTGGCAGGCAGTCTTGAAAACCTCCTGGCCAGGACGGGAACGGTTTCCGCCGCAGCGAGGATCCAGATTGCCCGGGCCGACGCCCTGCGGCTTGAAGGGGACAGGCTCTTCCAGGAGTCCCAGGCCGCCCTGGGGCGGAACAACTTCGATGTTGCCCGGGACCGGCTCCAGCGGGCCACAGAGCGGTATCATGATTCTCTGGTGATTCAGGAATCCGCTTCCCTTAGATCTTCCTGGGATACCCGGCTGGTCAACTTAGGGGCGGAAATCGTCAGAGCTGAAAATGAAATCGTAGTGCGGGATGTACGGGACATGGTAACCAGGGCCCGGAACTCCTATTACGCGGGCAACATGGAACAGGCCGAGGACCTTCTGGTCCGGGCCCAGAACCGCTGGCATGACACTAACGTCACCGAACAGCCTGAAGTGGTATACTGGCTCAACCTGGTCCGCGGGGCCATGTCCCTCCAGTCAGGGCGGACTATCCCCGCTACGGCGCCTCTCTACGCCGAGATGAGCCAGCTTTTGAGCGACGCCAGGAGGAACTACGACGAAGGAGTCAGGCTCCTCAACGCCGGTCAGCGCCCGCAGGGGCTTAACCGTTTCAACGAGGCCCTCCAGTTGGCCCAGGAAGTACGGCTTATGTTCCCTATGAACCACGATGCCAGGATGCTGGAACTTAGAATCGAACAGCAGACCGACAGCGCCGCTTTTAACGCCGCTTTCAGGCAGCGCCTTAACGAGGCCGTAGCCGGGACCAGGCAGAAGTCCGTAGAGTCTTTCGCCGAACTCCAGGACCTGGCGGAGATTAACCCCCGGTATTCGGGGATAGGGGCCATACTCACCCAGGCGGAGATAGACATGGGCTACAGGCCGCCTCCGCCGGACCCGCGGGATCTCTCCCGCTCTGCCGAGCTTGCCCGGCAGGCCCAGGTTATTGTCGGCGCCAGGGACAGCACCCAGTACGAGGTTGCCAGGACCCAGCTTGATGAGGCCCTCCGTCTTAATCCCAACAATACCCAGGCCCAGACGCTGCTGGATCGGGTCCAGATCCTGATGACCGGCACAGGTACCATAGTCCTGAGCAGCCGCGCCCAGGATCTCTATACCGTCGCGGTTCAGATGTACCAGCAAGGCAACTACCTCAGCGCCAACGCCATTGTACAGCAGCTTCTTCAGGATCCGGGCAACCAGAAGTCAACCCTTATTCTGGAATTAAAACGAAGGCTCGACGCGGTTTTACTATGATGAAAACGGAACCCCCCTGCCGGGCATGGCTGCTCCTGCTTTTCCTGATTTTTATCCCTCCCTTGCTGGGCGCCCAGGACACCCTGTTCTGGGAACAGCCCGGGGTGTTTTCTTCCGGCCAGGGGAGTTTCCCTATTTCCGCGTATAACGGGGATTTCGGCATACTGGTATGGCAGGAGCCTGTACGCAGGCCCGTATCCGGCCCTGAAGGCTCCGGGGACGGCAGCATCAACATAGCCATGGCTGTGAAGAAACCCGGCGGCGCCTGGGAAAACCTGGGAATAATAGGCGGGCCTTATGTTTATTCCGGTACCGAACCTTCCATACTCAGCGTGGTTATAGACCTGCAGGGCAGGATACTCATCGCCGCAGCGGCGTCCTCAAGCCAGACGGAAATCCTCATTTCAGAGGATCAGGGGCTGAGTTTTGACCGTTACCGGCTGGACAGCGGAACCGAACGATCCGTAGCCCCCAGGATCGCCGTCCGCTCCGATGGCGGCTATCTTTTGTTTGTAACCCGGGGGGGGGAATCATCGCTTTCGATATACTACGCCCTTTCCGGCGACGGCCGGACATGGTCCGCTTTCAGGCCGTTTGTTACCGATACAGGGATGCAGCTTAACTTCCTGCCGTCCCATACGTCTTTTGGCGGCAGGGAATACGTGGTTTTTCAATCCTTCACAGGAAGTTCCGAAACCATTCCCACGTTCCAGCTTTTTTTCAAAATTTCCGGTGACAACGGCAGCACATGGTCTTCATCCCGGCGTTTTACGGTGTTCCAGGATTCTTTTATGAATACCGGGGCTTCTGCGGATAACTTTGACAACCAGCGGCCCCATTTATCGGTGCAGGGGAATTCCCTTTTCCTGGCCTGGGAACGGCGTTACCGCACAGGGCCGCCCCAGATTTACGCCGCCCGGGTAGATTCCGGCGGCGCTCTGAGCGGCGCGGCTGAACGGATCAATTCAAGCAGCGCATACTGCAATTACCCTGTGGCCTTTAATTACCGCGGGGATACCGCTCTCCTCTGGTTTGACAACCGCCGTGGGGACAACAGGATATTTCTGGCCCGAAGGAGAGGGCTCAACTGGGAAGATTCGGATATTTCAGGCGTTTCAGGAGGGGAAGCGTCCTTCGGCAGGCCCATTGTGGACGCCGACGGCCTCTTTATTTTCTGGCAGACCCTTACTTCCCAGGGGAGCGCCCGGATCTATTCCCTTTTTCCAGATAATACCGTGAACCCTGTACGCCTTACAGCCGGGAATTTCACCCCCGGACGCAGGACCAGAGGCGAGCGGGCCCGGATATCCTGGAATATCCCTGCGGATTCTTCGGGCATAGAGGGGTTTTCCTATTCCTGGACCAGGGACGAAGAGGCGCTGCCTGAACGGGTTATCCAGATTTACAACAACCGGAATGTAGTAACCAGTACCGAAGAAACAGCGGATGAAGACGGGACCTGGTATTTCACCATCATTGCCCAGGACTACGCGGGCAACTGGTCTCCGCCTTCGAGGATAGAGTACATCAGGGACACTATCCCGCCTCCTGCGGCGGTTATCATACAGCCGGAACTGGATGAACAGGGCTATCTCGTCTCCAATACCTTTACCATGGAATGGAACCCCCCTCCTGCTTCCGACATAGCCGGTTATACCTGGAGCCTCCAGTATCTTGGTTCTGATTCGCCTTTTGCGGGAATGGACAATGACGAATTCCTTGAAGCCTCAGGGCAGGTTTACGCCCCTGGCGGCATCAGCGCCCCGAGGATACAGGGGACCGGGACCTCCGCCGCCTTTACTAACCAGGATAACGGCGTCTGGGCTTTCATGGTCTCTGCTATCGACGAAGTCGGGAATGCCGGCCCTGTTTCCCGGATCCGTTTCCGTACCAACAAATACATCCCTTACACTTATATAACCTGGGTGGACGCATCGCAGGACGAACAGGGCATACTGGAACTCAGGATCATAGGCCGGGGCTTTACCGAAGGCGGGGACATAATCCGGGTTTTTCTTGACGCAGACGGCCAGGAACCTTACGACCGGGAATTCTTCCTCTCCAGAGGAGACTACCGTATTGCCTCGGACCGGGAGATAAACGGCCTCAGGGTTGAGGATATAAAGCAGGGGGATTACCGGGCCGGCGTGGAGCACCCGTACCGGGGCGTCTATATGACCAGCCCCATAGTCGCTGTATCCGAAACCGGAACCGTCAAGTTCGGCGATTATTCGGAGATGTGGAAACCTTCCTGGTTCCGCCGCCATATACGCCGTTTTGAATTCAATACTGCCTGGTTCATTGTTGCCGGAATCCTGGTCTTATGCGGCCTGGGAATTCTGGCCGCCGCCCGGGGGATAGGGAATGTTATGTCTGAAAGCGCAGCTTTAAAGCTCGACGCCGCCGCTCTTATTACAGGAGATTTTATGCCATCTGAAAAGAAAAAACGGCTTGCCGGGATAAAACGGCGGGGTATAGGCCTCCGTTTTAAACTTGCTTCTTTTACCGTGGCCCTGGTTATGATGGTGGTCGCCATGGTTTCGGCGCCGCTCTATGTGATGATGACCCGCACCCAGCAGGACACCCTGCTCCAGGGCCTCTGGGACCGGTCCACGGTTCTTCTTGAAGGTCTTGCCGCCAGCGCCCAGGCGTACCTTCCCCTGCGGAGCATCCTAGAGCTGGGCTTCCTTCCGGCTCAGATGGAATCCATCCCGGAAGCCCGGTACGTTACGATTACCGGCTATAATCCTGAGACCACGGTGTTTGACGATCAGGTCTGGGCAACCAACGACCCGGATATACTCGAAAAAATCGATACTGCCGAATTCCAGCCCGGAGTATCGAGGATCGCCGATGTCCTCAGCCCCAGGCTTAGAGGGATTTCAGATGAGATGAACCAGAAAGCGCGGGCCGACGTAGGAGCAGTCTCCGAAAGCATCGCCGCTTTAACCCAGGAAGGCATTACCCTGGCAACCCGTACCGATGAAGCGAGCCGGCAGCGCCTGGAAGACATTCAGGTCCAGACCAGGGCTCTGCAAACCAGAGTCAACGAGCGGCTTTCCCAGGTAGGGGCGGCGATTGGCTCTGAGCCTGAGTTCTCTCTGGACAATTTCACCCCCCCTCACGGCCGCCGGTACATTTTCTTCAAGCCCATCATGTACCGCCAGGGCGCCGAAGATGTCTTCTTCCGGGGCCTGGTACGCCTGGAAGTTTCTGTGGATTCCATTCTGGACGAAATCGCCGGGGGCCAGCGGGACCTCCTCCGGATCATACTGGTAGTAGCCCTGGCGGCCATCGTTATAGGCGCCCTGGGCGCCCTCATCCTTTCGGCCCTTATTATCAGGCCCATAAAGCAGTTGGTACGGCATGTGGAAATTATCAGGGATACGGAAGACAAAGAGGACCTCGAAGGGGTGGAGATCCGGATCAAAAGCCAGGACGAACTTGCCATCCTGGGAGACACCATTAACGACATGACCCACGGCCTGGTCAAAGCCGCGGCGGCGGCGTCGGACCTTTCAATCGGCAAGGAAATCCAGAAGAAATTCATCCCCCTGGAAATGGACCGGGAAGGGAACAAACTCAGTTCGGGTTCAAAGGATACGAAGAACCTCATATTCTTCGGCTATTACGAAGGCGCCAAAGGCGTGTCCGGGGACTACTTCGACTACCAGGAGCTCGAAGGCGGGCGCTATTATGCGATCATCAAGTGCGACGTAGCCGGAAAAGGCATTCCTGCGGCGCTCATCATGATCCAGGTAGCCACTATGTTCCTTAACTACTTCAAGCAGTGGAAGCCTACGGAAAAGGGCATGCACATCGAGGACGTAGTCTACCAGATAAACGACTTTATAGAGACCCTGGGCTTCAAGGGCCGGTTCGCAGCCTTTACCCTCTGCCTCTACGATTCCCAGACCGGGATCGTGCGGTTCTGCAACGCAGGGGACAACATCATACACCTCTTCGACGCCTCGGAAGGGAGGGTAAAAACCATCACCCTTCCTGAAACCCCCGCTACCGGGGTGCTCCCTAACTTCCTGGTAGAATCCAAAGGGGGCTACACGGTCCAGACCATGACAGTCGATCACGGCGACATACTCCTGCTCTACACGGACGGCATTGAGGAAGCCAAGCGCAAATTCCGCAACGCCGCTTTTGGGGAAATCGTCTGTACTGAAGGCGAAAAGGACACCCCCCATGAGACCCACACTGTGGGTCAGGGGGACGAGGAAATGGGCCCGGAACGGGTCCAGGGCATCATCAACGCGGTGATGAACAAGGGGCTCTATACCCTCCACAAATGGCACAACCCCGAAGGGGACAAGGATCTCTCGTTCGATTTCAGTTCCTGCGAGGGCACAGTAGAGGATGTCATTATGGCCATGGTTTCGGTGGAAAAGATGTTCCGCTGTTACAAGGACCCCAAGGCAACGGAAGACGACCGGGTATTGGCGGACAAGAAGGTCGACGCCTTCCTCAAAGGGCATTTCCTCCAGTACCGGGACTACTGCTCCGGCACCAGGGAAACTCCCGGAAACTATAGGTATTATACCCGTGTAAAAGAGGATGATCAGTACGATGATCTGACCATCCTGGGAATTAAGCGGAAGTAAGCGGCCCCAGGGAGATAAATACCCCGTTTTTTTCTGATTTTTTTAATTTTTTTCTAAAATTCGCTTGACAGGTATCAGATCCCGTGGTATCATTCATATATCCGGTAGGGATAATCCGG
>JAISZE010000052.1 GCA_031269405.1 Treponema sp.
AAGAAGCAAAGACCGGTTACCCCTGCATCAAGCGCTGCGTCATTGAGGGCTGGATCATGAACAAGGATTATTCTCTTGTTCCCGAAGACGCCGTGGTCCTTCATGTGGATACCCGGCCCAAATTCAACTTTACCGTTAATTATGCACCAAAGCCCAGGCTCAAGGTGCTCAAGGAAGCCTTCAAGGCTCAGGATTATAATGTCCGGGGCCTCAAGGCCGGAGGCGTGCGCCTTGCCTCCAAAGAGGTAAAAAGCGTGGAAGCCAAGTAAGGCGCGGCGGAAGGCTATTATGAGTATGGAAGAACACATTGAAGAAGGAAACATGTTTGATGCCGCGTCGGGGTTTTCGGTTGAGGAACAGCAGGAGATCCTGGACGAGATAAATGCCCTGGCCCAGAAACCCCGGATCGCGGCGCAGGGAGAGACCCTGAAAGCCGCGGCAAAGAAACGGGGGCTCCTCTTTCCGGTACTGGTGAACATCGCCGCCCTGCTGCTTCTTGCCTCCGGGTTTTTCCTCCTCCGGTTTTTTCACAGCCGCGAGGATGCGGACATACGGGAAGGTTCCATTGTGCTGGGACTGACGGAGCGGAAGCTCATCCAGGAGATACGCCAGGAAACCAGCAGGCTGATAGGGGAAAAAGAACGGGAGATAAACGACTACCTTGCCAAGCTGGCCGGCGCGGACGCCGAATACCGGGAGCTTGAGGCTTCTGTCGAAAGCCTCACGGAAGAACAGAAGCAGCGGGCCGAATACCTTCTTAGGGTACAGGATGAATACCGCGGCGCCATCACGGGCCTTCAGGAGGAGAGGGCCGCGATCCTGGAAGCGGCCCGGTCACGGGAAACCGAACTCCGCGCCCAGGCCGAAGCAAAGGTGAGGGAACTTTCGTCCAGAATAGAACAAAGCGCCTCGGAACTCACCGCCGCCCAGGAGGAACTTGGCCGCCTTTCTTCGGAGCAGGAAAGGGCCGCCAAGGCCGAGGGCCAGTTGGGCGCCTGGTATCAACAGGTAAACGAGAGCATCAGGGCCGGGGAGCTTGACCACGCGGCCGCCCTTCTTAAGCCGATGAGGGAATTTTTGAACACCCCCTCTCTCCAGGGTATCCGTTCCCTGGAGAGCAGGAAGCAGGCCCACCTGGCGGCGATTGATTCCCTGGAGCTTATCACCGCCGAAGCCCTGCGGGCACGGGAAGCGGCGAATTCTTCCCCTGCCGCTGCGTCAAACGACGGCGCTTCAAGCGATGATGCTGTAAGCACCGCCTCAAGCGATGATGCTGTAAGCGCCGCCGCCGCTTTGTCCGCTTTAACCGAAGAGGCCGAAGCCCTGCAAAAACAGGTCGGGACCCTGGAGGATACCATCCGGCGGCAAGAGGCGGCTATCGCGGCGCTGAGCGACCAGGATTCCGAAACCGGGAAGCTGATCGCAGGCTACGAAGAAAAGATACGCGGCCTGGAGGCCCAGGTTTCGACCCAGCAGCAAACCATGAGCCAGCGGGACGCTTCCATAACCGGCCTGGAGGCCCAGCTTGACGGGCAGAAAGAGCAGATCGTGGAACAGGACCGGCGCATCGTGGCCCTCCAGGGCCAGGCAGAGACCCTTTCGAGGACGATCTCAAATAACGAAACGGTCATCGGGGAACTGCGAACCCAGAACGAGACCCTGACCAGGGCTAACGAGGATCTCACCCGGCAGATCGAAAACATACGGGAAAGCGCGCGGCAGCTATTGCAGTAAGAGGGCGGAATCCCGCGATTTGTCGCAAAAAATCTACAAATTTGTTACGTGTCCGCGGAACCGGGGTTAAAAAATATCCCTGTATTCACCTCTTTTGTACATACAGGGCCGTTCCCAGGGCTCTGTCAATACCGGCTTTTCCGTCCCCGCCGAATCCCTGAGCATGTGCCACAGGGAGGGATGGTACCAATGGCCGCTGAAAAACCCGGCATCGTGGCCGATGGTAACCCGGTAGTCATTGAGGAGGCTCAAGATCACGTTGGCACTGTTCTCGATGTTGATGAGCGCTTTTCCTTCGGGGGCGGAGGCATCGCCGCCCTTGGTAAACACGGCAATGTTGTCACTGTTCCGGATCAACAGGTCCGGGCTGTTACACTCGCTCTTTAAACCGTAGATGGCAATGTTCCGGCTGTCTAGAATTTCCATATCGTAATCGGAACGGGAATGTTCAGGGTTACAGGCGTAAATTGCAAAGGGCTGATGTGAACCCTGGATGCTCAGGATGCGGTAGTCTTTCCCGCCCTGGGTAATGTCGCACCAAAAGTTGTACCACTTCCCTCCGCCGTTGCCGCTAACGATGATCCAGGGGCTGTTCCGCTCTTTAGTCATCCAGGTTATCCGGTAACCCGGATCGGCGTAAAAGGCGAAATTCCGCAGTACCGAGCTGCCGGCGCAGCGCCAATGCAGGGCATACACCTGGGTCATTTCCCGGGAGGTAACGATGCCGCAGTAGGCCAGCACCACCGAGGCCCGGGGAGTATCCGGGGTATCCAGAGCGGGGACCGGTCCCGGGGATTGGGTAAACCCGCCGCAGGCCTCCTGGGTTACAAGGATCTGCGAAAGGTTCTGGGCAACGCCGATGAGCTTGGTATCGGCCCGGAGTTTCAGCGGGCCGGTGATGCGGTAATAACCTTTTGGAAGGAAGACATACCCCTGTCCGGCATCATCTATGGCCCTTTGCAGCGCCGCGGTATCGTCGGTCCGTCCGTCTCCGGCGGCTCCCGCTTTTTTGACGTTATGTTCCAGGAACTCATACCAAAGGGGCAGACGGTAAGAGTGTTTGGAGAGCAGATCCGCCGGAGGAGCCGCTTCCCCTTCCCCTCCCGAAAGCCAGGTCCGCGAATTAAGGCGCTTCCCTTCCAAGTAAAGAGGAGCCCGGTAGACGCCGCCCCACATGGGCATGGAATCGATACCGTGGGCGAATTCCTTGAGCCTTGTCCAGCCCCGGGGGTTTCCCGGCGCTTCGGAACCGTCCGGGTTCAGGATACAGTGGGAAGCGTTTTTAAAATAGCAGTTCCGCAGGTAAAGGCTCTCACGGGAACTGACAGCAGCCTGTATCGTGCCGGCGGCAGGTTCTGCGTCAAATTCGACGATACAGTCTATCAGGGAAAGCTGTCCCTGTTCCATCAGTTCAAAGCCGCCGCCCAGGGATACCACCGGGGGTTTCGTACTGCCGCTCATGATATGGCAGCCCACAAAAGTAATACCCTGTTTTGCCCCGGCTATGATGGCGTGGTTTTTTTGATGATCGAACACAAAGCCCTCTATCACCGAGCCGGGGGTACCCTTGGAAACATCCATGCCAACCCTGCCGCCAATGATGCGGTTCTGTGAATGGCTGCCCCCGTTGCCCGCGGAACCCCAGATGCCGCAGTAGCCTTCCCCTGCATTGATGGTGCAGTCCTCTATGGAACAGCCCTGGGCGGCATAAAACTTTACCCCTATGGCGCCGGTATTGCCTTCCCCTATGGTGATGTTAATACCGGTGATCATATTGCCGATGCTGGCCGGCGCGGTCTGCGCGTAAAGCTCGGAATGTTTTCCGTAATACACATCGATCACCGGCTTTGGCACGTCGGGAAAGGCAAAACCGGCGGAGGACGGAGCGAGAAAAATTTCTGGCCCCCGGATTGCGCCTCCCTCTTCCCGGCGTTCACCCATCATTACTACCGGGTACATCCTGGGAGTGACGCGGTATTCCCGGTAAGGGTAATCATCCCACCAGATAAACTGTTGTGCACGGAGCGTGTCGTGTATAAGATACTTCCCCAGGGGAAACCAGCAGACCAGTTGATACCGCTGGGCGGTACGGATGGCCTCGTTAAGCGCCCCGGTACAATCGCGCTCTCCCCGGGGATCAGCGGAAAAAGGCGGGGCGGTAACGTCAAGGACCCCCAGATCCGCATAGGGCTGATCGCCGAAATCCGGGGGCAGCTTAAAGCGCAAGCCCCCGGCGCAGGGTTCTATATCAGGTTCCCGGCTCGGCGGAGGGGTCCAGTCGTAATAAAGACAAGATCCATAACTTGTTTCTTTTTCCATAAAATTACTCCTTTACCGAACCTATCAGCACCCCTTTGGCAAAATACTTCTGCAGGAAAGGATAGATGCAGAGAATCGGCGCTGTTGAGATAATAATAGTACAGTATTTTATCAGATTTAAAGTCAGGACGTTTTCAAGATCGTCGCTGAGGGCCGTGGTGTTCACATTGTTAAGGCTGCCGGAAAGCAGAACCTCCCGCAGAAAAAGCTGCAAGGGATATTTGCTCCGGTCCCGGAGGAAGATCATGGCGTTGAACCAGGCGTTCCAGTGCTGGACCGCGTAGAAGAGCACCATCACCGCGATGGTCGATTTTGCCACAGGAATGATAACCCTGAACAGTACGGTAAAATCGTTGGCCCCGTCTATCCGGGCCGCTTCCTCAAGGCTGGCGGGTATCTGGGAAAAAGCGGTTCTGATGATGATCATATTCCAGGTGTTGATCGCCACAGGAAGGACAAGGGCCAGCCGGGAGTTGTAGAGGCCCAGGCCCTTGACCACCAGGAAAAAGGGGATGAGCCCGCCGGAAAAATACATCGTAAAAACAATGCCTAACGTGAGCGGCCGCCGTATGTAGAGCTGCTTCCGCGAAAGCACATAGGCCCCCAGGCAGCTCATCAGCATGTTAACCGCGACACCGGCGGCTACGTAAAATCCTGTGTTGAGGTATCCCCTTACCACATGGGGGGTACTGAACACCATCCTGTAACCGGAGATCGAAAAACCCAGGGGATACAGGAGGAGCCCCGAATGTTTGATCAGCTCCGCGGGCTCGCTGAAAGAGGCGAAGACCACGTACAAGAGGGGATATACAAAGAGCAGGCTCAAAAGGCCCATCAGCGTAACATTAAACAAATCAAAAAAGAATTCCGGAACGCTCTTTCTAATCTTCATAGGCTTACCTTACCAGAGACTGTTTTCCGACAGGCTTCTGCTTATCCGGTTGGCGAGCCAGACAAACAAGAAGTTGACGATTGAGTTAACGGTTCCCACGGCCGTGGAAAAACCATAGTCCGCGTTTAAAAGACCCCGGCGGTAGATAAAGCTGGAAATAATATCCGCGGTCTCGTATATGGTGGGATTGTAGAGCAGGATGACCTTTTCGTATCCCACGCTCATTATGTTACCGATCCGCATGATAAACAAAACCGTGATGGTGGGCATCAGAGAGGGGAGGGTTACGCTCAGCATCTGGCGGAACCGTCCGGCCCCGTCAATGATGGCCGCCTCATACAGGCCGGGATCGATACCCGACAAAGCCGCCAAGTAGATGATGCTGCTCCAGCCCATGTGTTGCCAAATATCGGAAACAACAAAAATGGCCCGGAACCGCTCGGGCCGCATAAGAAATGTAACCGGCGGAATGCCGAAAAAACCGAGGACCTGGTTTATCACCCCGGCGCTGGAGGTAAAATCCACAATGATGCCGCAGACCACCACCAGGGAGATAAAGTGGGGCAGATAGCTGATAGTCTGCACTATTCTTTTGTAAGGCCGGGATCGCAGTTCGTTGATAAGCAAGGCCAGGATCAGGGGGGCCGGGAAACTGAAGATGATAAGATAGGCGCTTAACAAAAGGGTGTTTCTGATCAGCCGGGGAAACTGGTAGTCGGTAAAAAAACCCGTAAAGTTATCCAGGCCGATCCATTTGCTCCCCACAATTCCCCGGGCGGGACTGTAATCCTGGAAGGAGATCAGCATGCCGCCCATGGGAAGGTAAAAAAATATTATATAGAACAGGATTACCGGAAGGGCCATCAGATAGACATACTTATTTTTGACTATGTCTTTTAAGAGTTTTTTAAAAACACCCATGACGGCCCTCCCGGCGGTTTAGCGCCGTTTCATAAAGCGGTCGTAGGCGGCCTGATACTGGGCAACCGCCGTATCAATCCCCATCTTCTTCATCTCCGCCACATAGTCGCCGAATTTATCCAGGGGAGTCTCGCCCATAATAAACCGTATGAACATCTCGTTGCGGTACACGTTGGTAACGCTGAGTATCCGGGCCGCTTCTTTTCCCTCATCGGCGGTCAGCGTTACCGGCGGCACCATCAGGTCGTAGCCCACGCTGTCGGTCCAGGCGATTTTCCCGTCCATCACCTTCTTGTTGATCAGGGTCCCCGGGTTGGCGTAGGCCCCCCACCGGAGATGGGGACCGGCCTGCATTTTATAGAGGTAAAGGGCGATCTCTGTCGGTACGCTGGGGTTTCTCATCACCAGATCGGTAAACTGGGGCTGGCTGTTCACCAGGGTGTAGGTTTCTCCCTCCACCCCAAAGTTGTAGAGCAGGGAACCCTTTTCCGAGTAGGCGTAATCCAGCCACTTGACAGCCAGTGCGGGGTTCTTGCATTGGGTTGACACCGCCACCTCGCCGGGGCTTATGACCCAGTCCTTGGCGCGGTACCGGATCTTGTCCCCTTTCTTCAACACCGGATAGGGAGCGGTAACCCATTCGATACTCTGGCTGCTGAAAAGGTTGTTCATAATATCAATAGACTGGACTCCGGCCCAAACCTGGCCGCTGCTTACCACGGACTGGATACCCCGTTCATCCCGGGCGGGGAAGTCCTTGTCGATGAGGCCGTCTTTATACCACCCGTTCAGCAGGGCAAGATAATTTTTCAAGTTGTCCTGGATAGGACCATATTTGATAGTGTTCCCTTCCCGGTAAAAACCGGGTCCCAGGTTCCAGGCGGAAAGAAAGAGGCCGTTGCCATCCAGGCCGCTGTCTTTGAAGATAACCACCGGGGCATTAGTGCCGAAGATGAGAGGTATCGAATTTGGATGATTTTTCTTGACGGCCCGGAGTATCTTGTCCCAGTCATCAATGGTTTCCGGCACAGGAAGCCCCGTTTCGTCCAGCCAGTCCTTACGCATGGTCAGCCCGTACCAGCAGAGGTTCTCCTGGCGGAGGAGGGGATAGATGGCGCCGAGCTTTCCGGAATCCCCTACGGTTTCCCGGCCCGCCTCGGGGTTCTGTTTCCTGATGGCCTCGTAGTTTGGCGCGTATTTTTCGATAAGATCGTTCAACTGAAGATACACCCCGTCTTCGATGGCCTTGTCGATACCTCCGGGATAGTCCCGGGCCCCGGCGATAAGATCGGGATACTCGCCGCTGGCGATCATCAGGTTGAACTGTTCGCTCACCTGGCCCTGGGCGGGATGGATAAAGTTAATATGGACATTGGTGACCTTTTCCATCTCCTTGTATACCAGACTCCCGTTGTAGTCATCCATCACCCGGGACGCCTGCAGGGCTAAAGGTGTCCAATAGGTTAAGGCTGCCTTCTCCTTCAACGGGAACTCGACCACGGTATCCGGGGCGGCGGCGGTTTCTTTCTGGCCGCCTCCCCCCGCAAAGAGAGGGAAGCCCAGGTACAAAAGCGCCAAAAACAGCAACCCCTGATGGGGGTTGAGTAAGGATTTGATCTTTCTCATCATATGCCTCCAATATTAGAATTTAGTTAATAGTATGGCCGGGCCTGGGAAGGCGCAATTTGTATTTTATACGGCGATATGCGGATCCGGGTTTTTTGAATTTGTCTTTTGTAAATCAATATGCCAAAAAAAAACACCAAACTGGCTAAAAATTTTCGACATGCCATTTCCGCATCCGTTCCCGGAACTGGCTGGGGGTTATGCCTTCGGCGGCCTTGAACTTCCGTAAGAAACTCGCCGTATCCAGGTAACCCACCTGGCTGACAATATCCTTAACCTGCAAGTCCGTTGTCACCAGGAGTTCCTTTACTCTGTCCATCCTGAGCAGGGACACGTATTCGATAAAAGAATGTCCCGTTTCCTGTTTTAAAAGCCGTGAAAGATAATTCGACGAAATATTGAAGATATCCGCCACCTGCTGGAGGCCGAACTGGTTGTTGTGGAAGTTACTGTTAATATAGTTGATAATTTCCGTTTTGATAAGGCTTGTTCTCCGTTCAATCATCTCGTGGTATTTGCCGCAGAGTCCCTCGGTAAGCTCCTTCACCTGGGCCGAGAACGATTCAATATCGCTGAAGGCGGTCAGAGCTTTTATATCGGTCCGGGTGAGGGGAAGCCCCAGAGCGCCGAATACTTTAATCATCATGTTGATAATGTCGAAACAGAGACATTGGGTAATGGGGAAAAAATCTGTCTTCCCGACATTCGCCGTCATTTCGTTCACGGCTTTAAGGGCCATGTCCTTGTTACCCTGCTTTATGCTCTGAATATACATAGCCTGTTCTATGACCGGGTACTCGTAATTTTCATTGTCCCGTTCCATGACATCTTCAAAGGCGAGGATCGGTTTGGTACTGGTAATAAAATCAGCCATCACCACCGCGGCTTCAAGAAATGAAGCGTTTACCTTGAAGGGACTATCCTGAATGCGGCCTATGGCGATTTTTGTGTCAAAGGCATACTGTTCCCTGATGTGGGTTGCAATATAGGCTGCTATGGATTTGGCAATAGGTTCATCCTTAACTTTCTTTTCCGCGGCATTGCATATAAGCGCCACCTTCTGCTCAAGGATAAGCTCAATACTGTAAAGACGGCACTGGGAAACAACGATATGTTCCTCCAGGGCAGAAAGGATCACCTGAATCTGGCTGCTTATCGTCCGGGACCCGTGGTCCAGACCCGAGGGGGCAATGAGCAGAACAAAAAACCAGGGGCCGGTAAAATTAATGTTGGAACATTTGAGATAATAATCAAGTTCTTCCTGACCGGCGTACTCTCCTTTAAGGAGTTTGAGGAGGCAGGAATAGGCCACCAGGGGCCGTTGAATATCCAGCTCGCTGATTAAAATGGAATTTTTTTCCTCAACAACGTTCCATTTTTTCAGGATAAAGTCAAACTCCGATTCCCTGGAATAAGCCCGGTTCCATTCGGCCCCGCCCATGTTTGCAAGCAGCCACCTGACCGGCCGGTAGTTGCGGCGGGCAAAGAAAAAGGCCGACAAAAAGCCGGTGAAGGCAAAGAGGGTTACCAGCCCCAAAAGGAAATATTGCACAGGAACAACGCGGGAAAAGAAAACCGGTTTTCTCATGATATAGATACAAGTCAGGCTGGTGTTTTCCGAAACATAGCGCATAACCACATCGAGCCGGTCATTTATCCTCATCTCATATACGCCAACCCCTTTGAGGCCGCCCAGATTCTTAATTATGTCCCCGGACAGTTCCGGGGAACCGTGGCTGAAAATATTTTGATAGAGCCCGTTATATAAATACAGATTGCCTTTCAAGGCGCCCAGATAATTTTCCATAATAGACAGGATGGATTTGTCTTTCAGCATAAAACACACCGTTGCCTGGGGAAGTATATCAAGATAAGGTACGGGGTAAAGGTAAACTACATTGCCCCCGGTCATGTTTTCCGTGTCGGCGCCCTTCGTAAGCCTAAAAGAAACATCGCTCACAATGCGGTTGATCGAAGAAAAGAAACCCGAGCGGGCAAGTTCTCCCTCATACTTGATGGCGGATTCAAAATTTCTGTAGGACATCGCCCCGTCTGACGTGTAAATCCGGGCGCCGCCCCGGAAATAAACAAGGATGGTGACGGGAATTTCGAGGGAATCTTGGTAGGACTTGAGCTGTTGGGCAATCCAGTCCTGGTCAGGCTTCGAAAGTTCGCCGTAGGGGTACTCGCTGTGCCGCAAGCTGGTAATATCAGCAAGGTAGCCGGAGAAATGGTAGGCGATGTTTTTCATCTCTCCGACCAGGTAATCCAGTTCGCTCACCGCCTGTGTCATGACGGCAAAGTTATTGCGCTCCACCTCCCGTTTCATCGTTGTTATGTG
>JAISZE010000101.1 GCA_031269405.1 Treponema sp.
ATTATCATGCTTTATCCCAAACGCGAACAGCCGCTGACTGCGGCGGATTTTAAAAATCCAACAAGTGAATACCGGGCCACCCCTTTTTGGGCCTGGAATACCAAACTGGAAAAAGACGAGCTGGTTTGGCAGATCGAAGAACTCAAAAAACTCGGATACGGGGGTTTCCACATGCACGTCCGTACCGGCATGGCCACAGAGTACCTGAGCGATGAATACATGGACATCGTCGGCGCCTGTGTGGAAAAGGCCAGGAAAGAAAAGATGATCGCCTGGCTTTACGATGAGGACCGGTGGCCTTCAGGCGCCGCAGGGGGGATTGTCACCAAAAACCCGGCTTTCCGCATCAGGCACCTCCTGCTTACTCGGCGGCCTTACGGGACCCCGGCGGAAATCGTAGCGGACAAACAGTCACGGGCGTCTTCGGCGCGCTGCGAAAATGGGACCCTTCTGGCCTGTTTCGACATCGTTTTGGATGGGAAAGGCTGCCTTGAGTCCTACAGCCTCATCGGCGAAGGGGAAAAACCTAATGGTTTCAAGCTTTATGCCTATGCCGAATCTGCCCTGCCCAATCCCTGGTTTAACAACCAAACCTATGCGGATACCCTGAATCCCCAGGCAATCAGGGAATTCATCAAAGTTACCTATGAACGGTACGGCCGGTTCTTCCAGAAAGATTTCGGCGGCCTTATCCCGGCGATCTTTACCGACGAGCCCCAGTTCTCCCAGAAAATGACCCTTCATTTTGCCACCGAATCGAGGGATATAACCCTTCCCTGGACCGGGGATCTTTTGGATACCTACAAGGCGGCGTATGCCGGAGAGGATCTCCTCAAGGGCATCCCCGAACTCATCTGGGACTTGCAAGGGGAAAAAGTTTCCAGGATCCGCTACCATTACCATGACCACATCGCCGAACGTTTTGCTTCGGCCTTTGCGGATCAGTGCGGGTCTTGGTGTTCTTCCCACTCCCTCATGCTGACAGGCCACATGATGGAAGAGCCTACTCTGGAAAGCCAGACCCACGCCCTGGGGGAGGCCATGCGATCCTACCGTTCCTTCGGGCTTCCGGGGATAGACATGCTCTGCGACCTGCGGGAATTCACTACCGCCAAGCAGGCCCAGTCGGCGGCCAGGCAGTACGGCTACCCGGGAGTGCTTTCGGAACTCTACGGGGTTACTAACTGGGACTTCGACTTCAGGGGCCACAAACTCCAGGGGGACTGGCAGGCGGCTCTAGGAGTGACCGTGCGGGTGCCCCACCTTTCCTGGGTTTCCATGAACGGCGAGGCCAAACGGGATTACCCCGGGACCTTTAACTACCAGGCGCCGTGGTACAAGGAATATCCCTATGTGGAAGATCACTTTGCCCGGCTCAATTCCGCTCTTACCAGGGGCAGGGGCATCTCCCGCGTAGGGGTGATCCATCCAATCGAAAGCTACTGGCTCCACTGGGGGCCCAGGGAGAACACCGAGGCTGTCCGTTCCGGGCAGGATCAGAATTTCCAGAACCTCTGCGACTGGCTCCTCAGGGGGCTCATTGATTTCGATTACATCTGCGAAGCCGCACTGCCGGGCCTTTGCAGCCCGAAAGATGTTAAAAAAGACGCCTTCCCTGTAGGAAAGATGCGGTACGAAACCGTCATTGTTCCGGGCCTTGAAACCATACGGGCCAGCACCCTGGACCGGCTTGAGGCTTTCAGGAAACAAGGCGGCAGGCTTATCTTCCTGGGACCGCCCCCGAAATACACGGAAGCTTCAGAAGACGCTAGGGGAGCGAAACTCTGGGAGCAGAGCGAGCATATCGGCTTTGACAGGCTGACTATTCTCAGCGCCCTGGAGGACACGCGGGAACTGCTTATCCAGGACAGTTCCGGGGCCAGGACCGAAAAGCTTTTGTACCAGCTCCGGGAAGATGGGGATTCGCGGTGGCTCTTTATCGCCCAGGCGGATAAAGCCTGGAATCTTGACATACCCAGGGGCTTTGATTACCGCATCCGTATCCGGGGAGCCTGGGACCTCATAAAGTACGATACCCTGAAAGGGGAGATAGTTCCCCTTAAATCTGAGGTTTCAGAGGGCTGGACGGCCCTTACGGTGCGGATCTGGGATCACGACAGCCTCCTCCTCAAGCTGGTAAAACCAGGAACAGCCGGCGCGAAAACCTCCGGTACAACGGGCCGGGACGCCGCGCTTTCCGGCGCCCAACCTCAGGTCTTTACCGGTCCTGTGCCGATAAGCCTTGACGAGCCTAACGTCCTCCTCTTGGACATTGCCGAATACGCCCTGGACAACGAAGCGTTCCGGCCTCGGGAAGAGATACTCAGGCTGGACAATACCCTGAGGCAGGAATTGGGCTGGCCCAAAAGGGGCGAAGCCTTCGCCCAGCCCTGGGTGGAACACGATTCGTCAACGCCCCATGTTCTGAAGCTGCGCTATACCTTCGAAAGCGAGACCGGTATTTCGGGGACTGAACTGGCCCTTGAGAACGCCGCAGCCTCCAGGGTGAGCCTCAACGGCAAGGCCGCGGGTCCGGCGCAGGGCTGGTATACGGACAAGTGCATCGGAAAAGTCAACCTCCCGGATATCCTCAAAGGAAAGAACACGCTGGAGATTGCCTTCCCCTATGGCCGCAAGGTAGATGTCGAAGCCTGCTTCCTCCTGGGGGATTTCGGTGTCACCCTCCAGGGAACCAGGGCGGTCCTGACCGAACCGGTCCGGGCCCTGGGATTCGGCGATATAACCCGCCAGGGCCTTCCCTTCTACGGCGGCAACGTAAGCTACCGCCTGGAGGCTGAAAGTAAAAACGGTTCCCTGGTAATCGACGCCACGTCCTACCGCTTCATGCTCCTCAAAGTCACTGTAGACGGAACGGACCGGGGGGTTATCGCTTACGCTCCTTACCGGCTCACAGTGGAAGGGCTTTCTCCGGGAAATCATAAAGTGGATATCACCGGCTTCGGCTGCAGGGTCAATACCTTCGGCCAGCTCCACAACACCATGGGTCACGAAGGCTACTGGTGGGGTCCCAACTCCTGGCGTACCGAAGGCCCCGCGTGGAGCTATGAATATCAATTCTGGCCCCAGGGGATCCTGAAGTCCCCTGAAATTTCCTGAAGGGGTTTGAAAAAAAATTCACAAAATTGCGCAGGGCTTATTGACATAAGGGGGTAAATTCCGCATTGTACCCATTAGATATTAGTATGCCCTAAGGAGGTGCTATCTACAGATAGCTTGAAGAACTAGATTGAAAGGAAGCGATGTGGTCATCGGAGGTGTTTCCAAATCCTTTGACGATTTTAAGGTCTTAAATGACATAAACCTGGCTATCCAAAAGGGAGAATTTTTCTCCCTTTTGGGGCCTTCCGGGTGCGGTAAAACAACCCTCCTCCGGATACTGGCGGGCTTTGAAAGCCCCGATTGCGGCGTAGTTATTATCGACGGGACTGATGTGCTTCCCTTGCCTCCTAACCGCCGGCAGGCCAACACGGTCTTCCAAAATTACGCTCTGTTCCCTCATTTGACTGTTTTTGAAAACGTGGCTTTTTCCCTAAGGCTCAAGAAATGTTCCAAAAGCGAAGTCAATTCAAAGGTAGGGGATTATCTTAAACTGGTCCAGCTTGAGAATCATGCCTACAAGAAGCCCAATCAGCTTTCAGGGGGCCAGAAACAGCGGGTAGCCATAGCCCGGGCGCTCATCAACGAACCCCGGGTCCTCCTGCTGGACGAGCCGCTTTCCGCTTTGGACGCCAAACTGCGCCAGCACATGCTCATCGAACTGGACCAGATCCACGACAAAATCGGCATTACCTTCATATATGTTACCCATGATCAGCAGGAGGCCCTTTCGGTTTCGGACCGCATCGCGGTGATGAACCTGGGGAACATCCTGCAGGTAGGCACCCCTCATGACATCTACGAGAGCCCTGCTACCGACTTTGTGGCCCGGTTCATCGGCGAAACCAACCTTTTTGACGCTACAGTGGCCAAAGTGGACAAGCTGGACCAACCCCTGCTCCCCGCTATCGCCGCACCGGCTGAAACTGAGTACATGGCGGAACTGGACATTCCGGAACTTGGCCGCATCAAGGTAACGACTGTAGACGAGATCAAAAGCGGCCAGAAAGTGAGCTTTACCATCAGGCCCGAAAAGATCGTCATTTCCAAGGAAAAGCCTTCTACCAAACGGGGGGATATCAACCTCCTCCAGGGGCTGGTAGACGAACCCATTTATTCGGGTTTTCAGACCAAATTCTACGTGAAGCTGAGCGGTTCGATCCTTATCAGGGTCATCAAGCAGCACGCCAACTACTCGGACGAGGGGCCGGACATAATCTGGAAAGACCAGGTGTACCTTTCCTGGAGCGCCAACGACGGTTACATCGTAGGCGTCAAAGATACCAAGGAAGGGGAATAATGGCTGCCCGGAAAAACTACGGCCCGATCTATTCCTTCCCTATGGCCGCATGGTTTACAGTTTTTTTCCT
>JAISZE010000013.1 GCA_031269405.1 Treponema sp.
GTTATCAAAACCTACGAGGACTACGACAAAACCGAGCGCATAGCCTGGAAAATGGAGGCCCCGAAAGACGAAGCGGCTTACCGGCGGGAAAAGCGCATTTACGAGCTTTCCCAGCCGGCAGTCTCCCCGGAAGGGAAAACCCTGATGCCCCCGGTAAAGCCTTATCAGGCGCCCTTCCGCCATCTCTGCAACCTCATCCAGATCGCAGACGGCAACATCGAGAAAGCCATTGCTTCCCTGCGGAACACCCTGGAAGGCCCTTCGGAAGAACAAATCCCCGCCCTCCGGGCCAGGGCTGCGTGCGCCAAATACTGGGTGGAGCAATGCGCCCCGGAGGAATTCCGCTTCAAGTTGAAGGAAAGCGGGGCGGCTGTTTCCGGCCTGCTTTCAGACGCCGAAAAGACGGCGGTACGGAACCTTCGCGACAAAGTCATCGCCAACATCGAAACCTGGGCCGACGACAAGTCCTGCGCCGAGGCGCTCTACAAAACCGCCGGGGACTCGGGCCTTGAAGGGAAAGCCCTTTTCCGGGCGGCGTACCAGGCCCTTATCGGAAAGGATCAGGGCCCCAGGCTGGCGAACTTTCTGCGTTCTATCAGCAAGGAACGGTTAATGGGGATACTGGCGGTGTATTG
The DNA here is from genome assembly GCA_031269405.1 of Treponema sp. Next base: position 636 of record JAISZE010000013.1, read on the forward strand.
ACGCCCTGCACGGTAACGCCACTCTCTTGTTCATGAGCCCGCCTTCCGGCGGGGAACTTTCAAGGCGAGGTTGTTGATTCGCAAGCTGGGTAGTAACGGTAAACGGCGGCAGGGACAGAGGGCGAGGGAATACCTTCAACAGGAATCACAGAGCGATTCGTTTTTAGCGGCAATAGGGATCGGACCTATGACACTACGGATATGAGCCGTATGCTCTACCAACTGAGCTATGCCGCCAAGCCACCTTTAAGTGGCGCAAAACCATTCTATCCGGCAAGCAGCCTGAAAGGCCGCATGAAGCCGTTAGAAATGGTTTTTTAGACTAATAAAAAAGGCAAACTTTGTCAATAGCGCAGCGAACTGCGCACAGCAAACTGAACCATACAGAATCAGACCGCCAGGCCCGCTTCCGCAGGGGAGCCGTAGTTTTCGCCCAGGTAGCCTCTGGGTATGGGGTTAGGGCGCTGGAAGGCGCTGGTCATCTGGTAAAACGTTCCGGTTTCGCTGCTCTTGTAAATACCCAAAAGGAGTTCCAGGCCGTGGAAGGCCATTTCCTTGCTGGTCCGGGGCTTCCGGCCTTTTCTGAGGGACCAGGCCAGTTCGGCGGGACCTATGCCGCGGCAGTTCTGGGAAAAGGCGTGAGTGGGCTGGAGGGTAACAGGCTCGGATTTGCCCTTGAGGATCACTTTCACCTCGCCGCCGAACTGGTTGGGATCCGGCATGTAGAGTATGCCTTCGGAGCCGTACATCACGATGAGGGGCTTTTCATTCTGGATACTGCATGAATTGAACATCAGGGAGCCGAAAACGCCGCTCTCAAACTGGAAACTCCCTGCGACCAGGTTCTCACCTTGAAGCTTGAATTTCTCGCCGAAGTCTTCTTTGTTGGGGAAGTAATGGGTCCTGTCGGCGTTCCGGGTCTGCACGAAACCGGCGGCCTGCTTTACCGGGCCCAGGATGGAAAGCAGGGCGGTAACATAATAGACCCCCACATCAAGGCCTATCCCCCCGCCGGGACCGGCGGTAAACGGAAACCGTTCCGCTAGGAACCCGGCGTCCCGGTTCAGCACGGCGTATACCGATGTAACATCCCCGATAAGCCCTGAGTCCAGATAAAACCGGGCGGTCTGGATTGCCTCACCCATGAAGGTATCCGGGGCGTTGCCGTAGAGTACTCCTTTCTTGTCTGCAAGCTGAACCAGTTCCCTGGCGGCTTCGATAGAGAGGTCAATGGGCTTTTCTGAATAAAGGTTCTTTCCCGCGTTCAGGACCTGGGAACTTACAAGATGATGGTTCACAGGATCCGTGATATTCAGAACCAGCTCAATGCTCTTGTCGTTGAGGATTTCCTCGATAGTCATCTGCCTGATATTGAACTGCCTAGCCCGCTTCTCCATCCGTTCCCTGATAATATCGCAGCACCCTACCACTTCGAGGATCTCAAAAGCCTGGGTCATATTCGTAAGATAAATTTCACTGATGACCCCGCACCCCACTACCGCTGTCTTCACTTTCTTAATCGTACTCATAAAAACTCCTATTTAAGGCCGCAAGTCTTGCTTACGCCCTTTACATCATTATATGAGCTTGTATTCCTTTGCCGCAAGACTCAGTGCGTTGTTCCAGCGGTTCAGGGAAATATAGTCCTGCCGCGTTTTTGAATCGTCAATGCGGCTGGCGCGCCGCTGGAGACGCTTGAAGGCCATGCTTACCACAGTCCCCATATCCACCCGGTCCGCGCCGGTTCCCTGAAGGAGACGGTAATAACCGTAATAGCAGAAGACATCGTAAGGATCCCCGTCGCTTAAAAGCTCTTCCCGGGTAAGCCGCTGCATGCGCTTTACCAGCCCGCCCCCCGGGTCTCCGGGAAGGGCAAGGCGGCCCCGGGCCATGGCCAGGTAAACCAGCGCGAGCCTGGGCTTGAGGAGTCTCGCAGGAACAAGGATCGTTTCACACTGGGCAAAGCCGTTCTGCCAGTCGGGCTGTTCGGTAAAAAGGAAATCCCCGCCGCCGTTTCCGCTTTCACCGGGAAGCCCCAGAAGCGCTTCCGCCAGGGAGGCGGCTTCCTGGTAATCCCCTGCCAGGAAAGCGGCTTCTGCCATAAAAAGCAGGGCATCGTAATTCGGAGAATCCGGCTTTCTGAGAGTTCTGATAGAAGCGGCAAAACCCGAAGCCTTGAGGAAAACCCTGGCCCGGTATACCCAGGCCCTAATGGTGCGCTCTTTTTCACCTGCCGCATTTCCCGCGAGGGATTCAAAAATCTCCAGCGCTTCCCCGTAGGCGCCTGCTTCAAAACGGAACCTCCCTTTTAGGAAACGGGCTTTATCAGCCCATTCGGGACGGCCCAGATCCAAAGCCGCGGATTCAGCCTTAAAGGCCAGCCGTTCCGCCTTGGACAAGTTGCCGTAGAGAAAATGGATCCCTGCGGCAAAATAAGCAGCCTTGGCAAGTTCCTCGAACTCCCGTGCTTTTTCGGACTGCTCCATAGCGAAGGTGATATATTCGATAGCGTCGTCAAGGCGCTCCTGGGAAAGACTGACAAGGGAAAAAAGCCGGTACGCCGGAATTGCCCCGTCCTTGGCCGGCTGGTTTAAGAGCATAGCCTGTTTTACCCTCTCCCTGGCTGCCCCCCCCTCCCCTTTGCCAAGGTAGAAAATCGCCAGGTTCGCCTGTATCTGGGCCTGCAAAGCCGGGAATAGACCGTCCGGACCCGAAGGCGCAGGGTTGTCAAAAGCTTCCCTGATTTCCTGTTCAGTCCCATGAACCAGAGCACTGAGGGTTAAGTAAACCCATCGCAGTGAAGGGGCGTTATCTGCCCCTGCAAGGCGATCAAAATAACCGCCCGCAAGGGCGTCTTCAATTCCTTTGCAAGTACCATTGCCTATATCCCCCCGGAGCGCCCTGAGGACAAGAGCGTCATCGCCTTTGCCCCCAAGATCCGAAAGCACTTTGAGGAGCCTCAAACAGGGATTCAGTCGGTTGGAATTCACCCAGGCCAGAAGACGGTTCCTGACAAAAGAACGGACAGCATCCTTCCGGTCTCCCAGCGCCTTTTCCGCAAGGGACATGAAATCCCTGACCCGCGGCCTGGGATCCCCGGGACTGTCGATAACCCCCCACTGGAGCAGCAGTTCCAGGGCTTTTTCAGGAAGCTTTGGATTGAGACCTTCTTCTTCAAAAAGCCGGGGCAGAAGCCATGGAGGGAAAAAGAGCCCTAACAGGAAGATACTGTAGCTGGTTTCCCAGAGGCACGAAGGCATAGTGATTTGGTTCCGTACAGGAAAATCATCGGACGTGAATTTCAGAATACGCGGGAATACCCCTCCCCAGTCCTTAAACCCTTCGCCTGAAACCCCTGCATCACCAGCAGGGACCTGGCAGATCCCGAAGATCAAAAACCTGTCCCGGTTTTCCAGGGCGCTCCAGACATCCCTGAAAAGAGCCGCGGCGTTTCCCATGCCGGCAGGAAGATCCTCCAGGATAATGACAGCCCTGCGATTCCCGGCTGCAACATAATACGCCTGGAGCAGGATCTGTAAAAAACAGCGCCCAGCGGCAGCGGCGGAAAAAGAAATCTCTTCTCTCAGACGCTCCTTGAAAAGGATACTCCCAAGGGACTCAAGCTCTTCAAGTGAACCCCCTCCCTGAAAAAGCCGGGTCCCCCCTGCCGGGGACGCTTCCTTCAAAGCGCCGCTGAGAAAATCCCTGATACCAGGGCGCAGGGCGTCGGCAAAACACGCGAGGCCGCCAGAGGGGCCGAAACGGATAAGCAGCGGAGGGATGCCGCCGGTCAGGAATGTGCAGTAGCGGTAAAGACCGTCCCGTTTTCCCATGAATTCAGGACCCAGAAGAAGAGTATTCTTCTCCTTCCCCTGCGCAAGAGCCCGCTCAATCCGTTCGCGGTAAGGGAACTTCTCCCCCTGAAGGCCCGAAACCCCGATGGACGCCAGTTCCTGGTACTTTCCCTGGATGTTATCAAAACGGGCAAAAGGTTCGAGCCGGTTCCGAAACTCCCTAGCGCACCATATCCCTGTGTGCTTCCAGACGCCGCTTTTGGCAAGCTCCCGGCAAAACCGTTCGGTTTCCTCCTGCGGAACCTCCGGCCCCAGGATCAGGGCATGGCCCGAAAGCTCAGGCCCCGCCTGTTCGAGGCTTCCAAGCAGCCCTTCGAGGAACATAACCATGTCCAGCCAGAAACCGATGCGGTTTTCGTCAAAGAAAGCCGAGACTACCCGCTTTCCGCCTTGAAACCGCCCGCCTGCAGCGGAAACCGCCTGGGTAAAAGAACCTTCAAGCGCAGCAGCCAGTTCCGGCCTGGTGCGGCGCAACTGGGACCTGAAGCGCAGAAAAAAAAGCGTTTGCACCATGATGATAGGAATAATATACCCGATTAGGCCCTTTGGCGCTATGGCATCCCAGATGCTTTTAAGTGCGGAACTGGACGCCGGCATGAACAGCCATAGGCAAGCCCATAGAGTTTACCCAGCTTATGGAAATTATGAAAACCCTGACGCCACAAGTCGGGTGAAGCGCCCCGATCAACAACCTCGCCCTGAAGGGCGAGGTATGCTGTTCTCATGTGGTGGTTGCACTCAGGGGTTTAATACCTTTTTAACCGCCCTGAAGTGCGGGGTATTAAACCCCTTCGGC
>JAISZE010000017.1 GCA_031269405.1 Treponema sp.
GCCGGGTCCAGAGTGTCCGGCTCACGAGCCGCCATCATCATTACCGGATGGGGAACCGCGTAATCCAGGTTGATAAGTTTCAGAATCCCTTCCAGAAGCGCGGGAATCCTGATGCCGTCTGCCCGGATAACACGGGAATTGCAGGAGTCTCCGGGAAAAAAAGCGTCCGCAAGTACGATTTCATCCCCATGGCCCATGCGAAACAGGGCGTCCAAAAGCTCCGGGCTTATTACCGGAGATATTCCAATCAGCATGCTATCCTCCGTAGTTGTTGTACTTGTTATGATCTATCTTGCTATAGATTTTGTCAAGAAACATACAAGGGGCCTGGCGCTGCCTATGAAGCGCGTATAAAAGCCGTTTAACAATAATCAATCAACCAACCCCGCCGCAGAGTGGACGGGGTGTGGTTGGTTCTGATAGGTATGGATTGTATGCGGGATCCAATACCCATGTTTTTAGCAAAGGCCAGTATCAAAACCGCCCCAAGGTTCCCCTGCGTAAGCGGGTTCTTGGGTATTGAACCCGCCTGCGAATAAAGCTATATAATAGACATATTCAGATGCGTATAAACATGATGCCTCTCTGTAGTGTTACCGTGTTTCTTTGCCTGTTCCTATGGGCCTGCGGCGGCAGGAATGCGCCGGATCGGGCGGCGCAGGAAAACCCTGTCCGAGACACTGAAACCCCGTTGCCGGGGATTGATGCGCCTTTAATGGAAGCCCGGCCTTTCTCCCCGTACCTCCCAGGGGCGGACGACAGCTCCTATGCCCGGTACCGGGAAGAAGCGGCCCGTATCGCATCTTCCCTTGACGGACGGGTTCTGGCGGCCCAGGTGCTTCTGGTGGGAATGGACAATAAAAATTACCTTTCAGGGGAAATGAAGAATATACTCATGGCCCTACCCCCAGGGGGTATCATGTTTTTCAAATACAACTTGAATGTGGAAAAAGACAAGGTCCGTTCTTTTTTAACCGAATGTTCGGAATTGACCGTTTCCGTTTCAGGGATAACCCCCTTCCTTGCGGCGGATCACGAAGGCGGCGCGGTGCACCGTTTCGGGCCCGGCGTTACCAGGCTGCCGGCAGCGGCTTCTTTCTGGGAACTTGCGGAAATCGAAGGAAGGGACGAAGCCCTTACGGCAGTAGAGGAGCTTTCTCGTTTGTCGGCTGCTGAAATACGAGACCTTGGGATCACTTTGAACCTGGCGCCGGTAGCGGAAGTACTAAGTGATGACAACAGCGCGTTTCTGGAAACCCGTTCCTACGGGCCTGATCCGGATTTTACCGAAGCGGCGGCTTCGTCTTTTATCCGGGGTATGGACGCCCTGGGCGTAGCCTGCGCGGTCAAGCACTTTCCCGGAAACTCCCAGGGGGATCCCCATGACGGGGAGGTGGCGCTCGATGTTGACAGGGACGCCCTTGACCGGATAATCAGGCCCTTCGCAGGGATAATTCGGACCCTGCGGCCTGCGGCGCTTATTGTTTCGCATGTAAAAGTTCCCGTCCTGGATCCCCTGCGCAGCTCCAGCCTGTCGCCTGTGGTAATGGACTGGCTCAGGGAAGATCTGGGTTTTACCGGCATTATCGTGGCCGATGATTTTTCTATGGGAGCTGTGGCGGCGTCCGGTACCAGTCCCGGCGATGCGGCGGTGGAAGCCCTGATCTCAGGCGCCGATATGGTAATGGTATGGCCGCTTGATATCGCCGCAGTGTACGAGGCCATCCTCAATGCCCTGGAAGAGAACCGCCTTCCCCGTTCCCGGCTCAGGGAAGCTGCGGAACATATTCTGGCGGAAAAACTCCGCTACGGCCTCGCTGTTGATGCAGCCGGAGATATACTGTGAAAGAACGGAAGGATATCCTCATCCAAAGCAGCCGCATCCTCTGGCATGACGGCGATTGCTGCGTTATCAATAAACTTCCCGGCGAGAATCCAGAAGATCCCGTAAGGCTTGAGGATTCCCTTTGCCCCGGCGTAACCTGGAAGGCCGCGCATCGCCTGGATGTGCCTGTTTCAGGCTGCCTCCTCTTCACCTGTAGCCCAAAGGCGGCATCATATTTCAGCGCCCTTTTTTCTTCAGAAAGCCGGGGGCAGATTGAAAAAAGGTACTGGGCAATAACGGAAATCCCCCCTTCAGGAGTTACGCTTCCGGGAGAAACCTGGACTACCCATACCCACTGGATAGTGAGCGACGCCGTACGGAACAAATCCATAGCTTATGCGGAAGAAAAGAAAGGCGGCAAAAAAGCCGTCCTCTCTTTGCGCCTTGCAGGCAGGGGGGATAAGTATCTTTTTATCGAAGCCGATCTTCTCACAGGCAGGCACCACCAGATCCGCGCCCAGCTTGCCGCCCTGGGCCTGCGCATCAAAGGGGACCTCAAATACGGCGCCCGCCGCAGCGAGCGGGAGGGGGGCATACGCCTTCATGCGGCGTCCCTGGCCTTTCCCTGCTTCCTCAACTCCCGGGAAACCGTCAAGGTCAGCGCCGGCCCGCCTGTGATGGACAGGCTCTGGTTCGCTTTTGCAGAAAGCCTCGGGGAAAATAAGCCCTAAACACTGTTAGAAATTCTTAAAAAACCACGGACCATCACGGACAGAACGGACAAAGCCGGTATATCAGCCTTATTCGTTAATTCGTCCGTGTTGGTCCGTATGGTCCGCGGTTACATTCTTTAATTCAGATAACCCAAT
>JAISZE010000107.1 GCA_031269405.1 Treponema sp.
TGGCCGCTCTTCATACAGATGTCGAGCAGTTTTTTCGCTTCGTCGATACATTCCTCTTTGCTCCTGCTCAAGGTAATGGTGGGATCGTAGAAACCGGCGAACACGTGATCCTTGCCCACGGTTTCGGTAAAGCGTTTGGGATCCCCGCTTTCCATGAACATAATTGTCGATTTGGGAAGGCGCTCCAGGTATTCGCAGTACCGCGTCCAGTCCTGCTCCACAAAGAGGGAACTGGCAATACCGATTTTGTCCAGTTCCACAACCACCCTTTCAAGGGTCGGCCAGTAGAGCTCGTCAAAGGCTTTTCGGTTGATAAAAGGCCCCAGATGCAGGGGAATAAAGCTGATTAGCCCCGGCCTCATCACCGCAGGGGTGGCCATCTTTATCATCAGCGGGGTAATCACTTCCACCGCGGCCTTCACCTTGTCCGGGCAGCGGCGAATGTCCATGGTTATGGCTTTAAAGCCCCGGAGCTGATCTGAGAGGAAATCAAAGGGGGCCTCGATCATCTGGCTGGTAATAAAACCGGGAACAAAGCCGTATTGAGCGCTCACCTTTCCGGCAATCCCGTTCTGGGCGGCAAAAATATTTTTATGCGACCCGTAGGCAGCCGCTAGTTTAAGGGCGTTACTCACCGGATCCTTGTTCAGGGCCGTACAGACCCGGGGAAGAAATTTCTCTATGAGGGTTTTATAGGGAGCGGCTATAAATTCATCGTAGTCCTCCACATGCATGGTTTCGATTTCCGGGTGCTGCATGGTTCCGTTGGAACCGGTGATCCAGTTTTTAGCGCCTAACTGCTGGTAAATGCTGGCAAAACGGATACTTCTTGCGGCAAACACGTCGGAGTAAAAGGTCTCGGCAACCTTTGTCAGGGCCTTTTCAAATAATTCCATGTTGTAATAGGCTTCTATCAGGTTAACCCCCGCCAGGCCGCAGGCCGCTTCCATCGTGAAGTTCGGGGTTATAAAAACCCGTTCCGGTTTTTTCCCGGACAGCAGATCACTACGTACCTTTATCCTTTCTTTCAGCAAATCTTCAACTGTACTCATTCATTTCCTCCTTAAACACCAGTACCGAAAGGCGGGCACTTTCCCGCCTCCGGCATTCTTCACTAATTGGCGGCCTTGCGGGCGTCAATTTCGGCCTGGTACTGGACGACCTTTTCCTTAGTCAGCCGGTAACCAAAAAACAGGATAACGATACCCGCGCACAGGAAAATGCCCGGAATAAGGGCAAACGCGGCGGTGGCGCCTTTTTTAAGCGCGTCCGTAGCCTGGGCAGGATCGACTTTCGCGTCAAACCCGACCAGCATAAGGCTGATGTTGACAATCAGCGCCCGGCCAATCACGGCGAATTTCAGGGGGAAGGTCTGGAGACCCATGATCCAGCCCCGGGAGTCGGCGCCGGATTTCCACTGGGCATATACCGCGGTATCCGCGTAAAGGGCCGAACAGCAGGCATAGCAGATACCGTAGCCAAGCTGGGCAACGGACATAAAGAAGATGACCACCGTCGGATTAAGATAAGAGAAATACGCGATGAAAGCCGAAAGAGCCATGACCGCATAGGTGATGATTACCGTCCACCGGGCCGTAAGCTTCCTGGCCAGGAACGCCGCGACAAAGGCGCCTATCGCGGCGCAGATATTGGAGATCAGCACGTAGCTGACCATGAGCCCCTGGTTCTGGGCCGCGTACCGGAAATAGTAGATCGCGGCGGCTGCCGGGACAAACTTGATGATCCACTTTGGGAAGTCCCCGAGGATAAGAAAGCAGAGATGGGGATTCTGGAACAGGGCCTTGAACATATCCTTAACGGAAGCCCTGGTCTTGCTTTTCTTATGCGCCAAGGTTTCAGGAGTTTCAATCTCCTCATAACCTTTTGTGGCTTTGAAGTTCACCCAGTACCCGACCACCATTACCACGCCGAGCAGGAAGGCAAGGGCGCCGAAACGGTTTACTTCACCGACAATGCCGGCCAGCACGGCTGCCAGGGGAAGCCCGAGGTACGAGAAAAACACGCCGGCAAGCTGATTCCAGGTGGCCCGCGAGGAAGCGAGGGCAGCCCTGCCTTCGGGGGTTCCCCCCGCAACGCTGACCAGGGTGGAATTCGCCGCATAGGGAAAATTCCACAGGATATGACTTGAAATACCCCCGAAGAGTACCACTACATAGGAAACCATGCCCTCGCCGATCTTCAAAAACTCAAGAGCATACAGGAAAGGAATAATCCAGGGAATCATGACCAGCCATGTCCGGTAACGGCCAAACCTCCCGGGTTTGACGGCGTTAATAATGCCGCCGTAGATCCACGACAGGAACGCGTCCGTAAGGGATATAATCAGCGAAATGGTGGTGACGATCTCCGTGGCGAACATCGCGACATTCGTCAGAAAGAAGTTGAAGAAAAAGGTTTCCACATTGGACATGATGGTAAACCAGCAGTCCCCGAACCCGTACCAAAACCTCGTTGTTTTGCTAATCGGCTTTGGCCCTTTTGCCTGGGCCGTTTCATTTTCAGCCATAAAAACCTCCTATAAAATTAAGAA
>JAISZE010000176.1 GCA_031269405.1 Treponema sp.
GGCCCTTGTACTGGCCCTGGTCCTGGGTTCCGGTATGATCAGGATTAACACCCAGAGTATGCAGGCCGATGCGGCCAATAAATCCAAGTCGGATTTTCTTGCCAACATGAGCCACGAGATCCGGACCCCCCTCAACGCGATCATCGGCATGAGCGAGCTGGCCTTGCAGGATCCCACAGGACCTGTCTTGCCGGAATATCTTGCCAATATCAGGCAGGTCGGTTCCAATCTGCTTTCCATCATCAACGACGTGCTGGACCTGTCAAAGATCGAATCCGGGGGTATCCAGCTGGTGGCGGTTTCTTACCGGTTTTCATCGCTTATCAACAACGTGGTCAATGTTATCCGGGTACGGTTTCACGAAAAACCCATTCTGTTCCTCGCCAATATTGACGCCCACATCCCCGACAGCCTCATCGGCGACGAAGTGCGGATCCGCCAAATCCTGCTCAATCTGCTGACCAACGCGGTAAAATACACCGAAGAGGGATTTATCAGACTTACGGCAACGGGAACCTTTATGGGGGATAACAATATTACCCTGAGGTTTGAAGTTGCCGACAGCGGCATCGGCATCAAAGAAGAGGACATGAAGGAGCTGTTTGGCAATTTTACCCGCCTTGATCTCCAGCGCAACCAGGCCATCGAGGGAACCGGCCTGGGACTGGCGATTACCAGGAGGCTGTGCCTCGAAATGGGGGGCGATACTACCGTGACAAGCATTTACAAAAAAGGCTCGGTCTTTACCGCCATTATTCCCCAGGAATATGCCGAGGATTCCGAAGCGGCGAGAGTGCAAGATCCCGAAGAAAAGGAAGTGCTCCTCTACGACGAACGTTCCCTGTACGGAGATTCGGTTTCCGTTACTTTGGATAATCTTGGGGTCCCCGTAACCAGGGTGCACCGCGGGGAGGATTTTCTTGCCGCCCTGGGAACCGGCGGGTTTCCCTTTGCCTTTGTGTCCCCGGGCTTTGCGAAACAGGCCGCCGCCCTGGTGGAGGATAAAAAGCTCCGGACCACCCTGGCGCTTCTGGCGAATCTGGAGGAGACTTCCTCCTTTCAGGGTATCCCGGTGATTCTTATGCCCGCCTATGCCGTTCCGGTGGCAAACCTGCTGAACGGCGTCAAGACGCCCCAGGGGGGCAGGAAATCCCTGGTCCGCTTTACGGCTCCCGATGTCAGGATCCTCATTGTGGATGACATTATGACCAACCTCAAGGTAGCCCAGGGGCTCCTCTCGGCCTACCGGACGCAGGTGGACATCTGCGATAACGGCAGGAGTTCCATCTCAAAAGTCAAGGCCAAACGGTATGACCTTATCTTTATGGATCACATGATGCCCGGCATGGACGGCATTGAGGCGCTGACCCATATCCGCGCCCTGGAGGGGGAGTATTTTAAGCAGGTTCCGATAGTCGCCCTGACCGCGAACGCCCTGTCGGGGATGGAGGAAATGTTTATTTCCAAGGGCTTTAACGATTACCTGGCCAAACCGATTGATATTTCCAAGCTGAACGCCCTTATGGAAAAATGGATACCCCTTGAAAAACGGATCAAAACAACGGGAGAGTCCGCGGCGGAGGCCTCTGTTACTACCGGCGTGTTTAACGGGAAGGTTCTTGCGGGCATCGATATTCCCAAGGGGCTGGAGCGCTGCCAAAGCGATCGCATCTATCTGGATATTCTCCGTTCCTACGCCGGTTCCATGCCGGGCTTCCTTAATACCCTGGGGGATGTCTCGCCTGAAAACCTTGGCGCCTATGCGGTAACGGTTCACGGGATCAAAGGGGCAAGCTACCAGATCTGCGCCGACGAGGCGGGCAGGCAGGCGGAAGTTTTGGAAAAGGCGGCTAAGGCGGGAGACTGGGAAACAATCAAAAAGAACAACGGGATTTTTATCAGGACCATGGAAACGCTGCTGGCCTCTTTGCGGGATTTTTTGACTCAAACGGAGGAAAAGGGAGATAAACCCCTTCTCCCCGCGCCGGATCGGGAACTGCTTTCCAGGATGCTTGCCGCCTGTAAGGAGTACAATATAACGGTAATGGAAGACCTTTTAATGGAGCTTGAGAAGTATTCCTACGAATCCGGGGGAGACCTCATCATCCGGCTGCGCCGGCATATCGACAACCTGGATTATGAGGAAATACAGGAACGGCTGGAGGCCCTTCATTAACAAAAGCCAACGGCAATGCCGAATAGTTTTAGGAGGTGTTTATGGCGGCAAATCAAGGCGATAAACGATTTTGCCAATACCATCAACACGCATACAATGGGAGTTTGGATGCCTAAAGAAAATGTACCGTTATTCGAAATATTCGGGCCGGTGATGATTGGGCCTTCCAGTTCCCACACCGCCGGCGTCGCCAGGATAGCATATCTGGCCCGCAAGACCTTTGGCGCTGTCCCTGGAAAGGCATGGATTCGCTTTTACGGTTCCCTGGCTTCCACATGGAAGGGCCACGGTTCCGGGGACGCCGCCCTGGCCGGCCTTCTGGGGGTTCATCCCGAAAATGAGGCGATCTCCAGGGGGAGCAAACTCCTTAAACAATACCAGGAGGAGGGCACGGGTTTCCCGGTCGAAATAGAAACATACACGGATCTGCCTTCTTCCTGGCATCCCAATAGCATGGTCATTGAAATCTTGGGCCGGGAGGGACCGGGGCGCCATCTTTCCATCAGGGCCTCCAGCATAGGGGGCGGTTCAATCAGGATCGACGAACTCAACGGTTTTGAAGTCAATCTCTCAGGAGAGTTGGAAGCCCTGCTGGTGCTTCATCATGACGAGATCGGCGTAATCGCCGAAGTTTCCCAAATCCTGGCCGGGGCAAGAATCAACATTGCCGGAACTTCAAGCCACCGCAGGGAGAAGGGAGATGTGGCCCTCCTGGTGGTGGAGGCGGACGGAAAAATTCCCCAGCCTCTCAAGGAACAGCTTGAAGCTGTTTACCAGGTGCTCTATATTCCTTCGGTGGGGGATTTATGAAATTCAGATTCCATAATTTTGCGGAACTGAGGGAAATCTTAAACTCGGAAAAAATCTCCGTTCCCGATTACGCGCTTAAACGGGAGGCTTTTATTACCGGGAACTCCATCGAAGCGATGGAGGCCGTACTGGACAGGCGTATTGAGGTAACCCGTCAAGCTCTTATCAAGGGCCTCCAAAGCCCCCAGTTTTCCCGCTCCGGCCTCACCAGGGGCGCCGCCGTAACCTTCGCCAGGGCGGAAAAGATCCTGGTTCGGGACGGCCTCTTCAGGCGGGCCGTTACCTATGCTCTGGCCATTAACGAGGTAAACGCCTGCGGCGGCAGGATCGTTTCCTTTCCTACCGCGGGCTCCAGCGGCATAGTGCCCGGAACAATCTGGGCCTGGCGGGATCAGCGCCGGGGTGAAGGGCAAAACGGAGAAAACCCTAAAATACAGGAGCCCGAGCCCCAGCCGCCGCCCTACGACCAAGCCTTAAGAGGAGCCTTCCTGATTTCAAGCCTAGCAGGCATATTGATAGCCCAGGGAGCGACTCTGGCCGGATCCGAAGGGGGCTGCCAAGCGGAATGCGGGTCTGCCGGGGCAATGGCAGCCTGCGCCCTTTCCTGGCTCGAAGGCCTCTCCCTGGACCAATGTTTTTCCGCCGCCGCCCTGTCCCTCAAAAATTCCCTGGGACTGGCGTGCGATCCCGTGGCGGGCCTTGTGGAAGTTCCCTGCGTAAAACGGAACGCTTTTGCGGCGGTTAACGCGCTTACTGCCGTTGATTTGACATTGGCAGGCATTGAAAGCGTCATCCCCTTTGATGAAGTGGTATGGGCCATGAAACAGATCGGTAACGCCCTGCCTGTCATCATCAAAGAGAATTCCACCAGCGGTCTCGCTATGACCCCTACCGGCTTGTCGTACAAAGAAAGCAACGGTTGAAAATACGGGAGGGCGGAAACCCAAAGGCCGCCCGCTCTCCGTGCGGGGGCTTAAACCTTCTTTCCCCTGGGCCGCTTTGCTGGCTTGGCCGCTTCAACATCCTTGGCGGGAGGAGAAGCCTTGGCGGGAAGGGAGGCTTTGGCGCTTCCGGCTTTGCGGGAAACTTTGGGAGCCTCTTCTTTTTTTGCTTTTTGCATTTTTTTGAGAACCGCGGCTAGATCGGCGTCCGCGGAAGCTTCGGCTAATTCAAACTTGTTCTGCAAATCGATCCAGTATTGAACCGGTTGTTCAAAATACTTTGAAAGCTTGAGGGCGACAGGCGCCGAAACTCTTAATT
>JAISZE010000134.1 GCA_031269405.1 Treponema sp.
TCCCCCCAGCAACCCCGCGATAACGCAGTCCGCAGGCTGGCCGGAACAGCTCCAGGTATCCTTCTCCAGTTCCGTGAACTTTACCGGATTAGCCAGCAGAGTCAAAGCGTGGGAAACCCCGGAACGGTTGATCTCCGGGGCAATGACCCACACCCGGTGGCTGGTCCGGGACCGCAGGGCTCCGGCCAGCTTTATAATACCCTCGCAGCCTATACCGTCGTCATTGGTCAGCAGTATTTCCATGAAACCTCTAGCCGGCGCTTCCGGCCCCGCCCCCGGCGCGGAGGGGTTTTTTCTCCTCGCGTACAATCCGCGCCCCCGTGGCAGGCCGGATTTCGTAAATAACCGGATGGAACCCGAAGATCCGCTCGTAATCCTCAAGCCTCTTTTTATAATCGGCTATGGCGCTTTCTTTGATAAAGGTATAGGTACACCCTCCAAAGCCCTGGCCGGTCATCCTGGAACCCAGGACGCCCTCGAGTTCCTGGGCCCGTTTTACAAGCCAGTCTATTTCGGGGCACGAAACTTCGTAAAGATCCCTGAGGCTGTCGGGGGACTGGTAGAAGATCTTGCTTAAAGACGGAAGATCTCCCGTCTTGAGGGCTTCCCCGGCGTCATTGACCCGGCGGATCTCCTGGACCACATGCATACTCCGGCGCCTTAACTCCTCGGGGAGGTTGCCCATGGATTCCACCAGATCCGAAGTCACATATTCTCTGAAAGTGGCCCCCTGTTTCTTATGGGAAAGGAGTTCCAGGCCCTTCTGTATGTCCTTCTCCCGCTGTTCTAGTTCCTCCTCTACCCCCATCCGGGGAACCCGGGAATCCATGATGAGGAGCCTGTATTTGGAGAGGGGGGACTTGATCCGTTTTACTTCCAGGGTGGCTTCGTCCACCAGGAGGAACTGATCCTTTTTTGCCTGGAGGATGACCAGATAATCCACAGGACTAAAATTCCCGCCGAAAAAGAGGTTTTTGGATGCCACGAGCCGGCTTACAAGATCTTTTTCGTTGAGAGGAACCCTGAAAAAACCCTTGAGAGCCATCGCGGCGGCTGTTTCCAGAGCCGAAGATGAAGCAAGCCCTACCTGCTGGGGTATGTCCCCGGCTACGGTAAAATTAAGGCCCTTTACGGGGTATCCCAGTTCCGCGAAGACATGAACAGCCACTTTTATGTGGTTTGCCCAGCGGTCTTCCCGCTTATATTTAAGATTCACCAGGGTGGTACGCTTCCGTTCACCTAGATCCGCCGCGAAAAAGCGGAGAGAATTGTCCTTCCGCATGCTTACCGCTACCCTGATACAGCGGTTTATTGCGGAAGAAAGGTATAATCCGGCCTTTGGTTCACCATGCTCACCCAGATAATGAATGCGGCCGGGCGCTTCGGCTATGACAACAGGTTCGGATCGGTCGGCGTCTAACTCGTATTCTTTACGGTGGATGGGACCGATATCCATCATGTATTTAAACCCTCTTTGGCGTTTTATTCTACCGGTGAAGAACGCCGATATTTAATTTTAGGGACATCATATAGTAAAATCATAATTTATTCAACAAAAAACAGCCACTAAAATTCATCTAAATTTCGATTTTATCACCAAAACGGCGGTTTTCTTACCGATAACTAACCCAAGAACCCGCTTTCGCGGGGGAGGCAGAGCGGCTAAACTTGACCCGCGGAAATACGCCGGATAACATAATTTGACACAAACCTGCCTGTGCGGTAGAATCATATCTGGAACTATGAGTGAAATAATGCGGCCAATACCGTTTGCGGATCTGATTCACCGGATCCGGACGGAATATGAACGTCAAGGATCGGTTTTCGGAATCCGGCAGGGGAAATTTTTCAACTATAAAAAAACGGATAAAGATAAAACGGGCAAGACAACGAGCGGCAGGATCAGCCTCTTTGGGAAGAATCTCGCCTCCCCCATAGGCCCCGCCGCGGGGCCCCACACCCAGCTTGCCCAGAACATCCTCATCTCCTACCTGGGGGGCAGCCGTTTTATCGAGCTTAAGACCGTGCAGACCATGGACGGTGAAGAAATGCGCAAGGCTATCGCCCGGCCCTGCATCAACGCGGCGGACGAGGGCTACAACGTGGAGTGGTCCACTGAACTCACCGTGGGCGAAGCCTTTGAGGAATATGTCAAGGCATGGTTCCTCTGCCATCTATTCGCCAAGGAATTTGGTTTATCCGAATTCCAGGAATCCGGCCTTTCCGAGAGCGGCGATTTCATGTTCAACATGAGCGCGGGCTACAGCCTTGAGGGTATCCAGTCGAAAAAGATCGATGATTATATTGAAGGGATGAAAAACGCCGGAAATACCGAAGCCTGGGAAAGGTGTTACGGGTATCTGAAAAATCACCTTGATTCCTTTGAGCGGTTTAACCGGAAGGATCTTGAGGCCCTCTCCCCGGCGGTATCGCCCGGCATCACCCTTTCGACCCTCCATGGCTGTCCCAGGGAAGAAATCGAAAAGATCGCCGCCTACCTTATCGAAGAAAAAGATCTCCACACCTTCATCAAATGCAATCCTACTCTGCTGGGTTACAAAACCGCCCGGCGTATCCTGGATGAAGCGGGTT
>JAISZE010000158.1 GCA_031269405.1 Treponema sp.
TTGGAAGGATCGCTGATCTTCTGGTTGAAGATAATCACCGGAATCCCGGCCTTTTGGGCGGCTTCCACCGCGGGAATTACCCCGTTTACGGAAACCGGCTCAATGATGATGGCGTTGACATTCTGATTGATCCCCGATTCTATCTGGCTGATCTGTCTGCTAATGTCGTTTCCGCCTTCGTTGATAATGAGTTCCGCCCCGGCTGCCTTAGCCGCCGCGCCCATGCTGTTGGCAACGGTCGTAGTAAATGCGTTAGTCATGTGACTGATGCAGAGCATGAACACCGGTTTCCCGCTGTCCTCCTGGCTTGTGCCTTTTCCGTACGCCGCTGTGCCCAGAAATACCAGGATCGAAAGAAGCGCTCCAATTTTTTTCATGTTTTCCTCCAAAAACAGTTTATTTTAACCCGCAAAAGCGGATTACCTCCGTTTTAATTTGCCGTGAACATCCAGGAAAACCGCGATAACAATAATCGCTCCCTTAAAGAGCAGTTGGTAGTACGAGGGCACCCGCATAATATCAAGGCCGTTGCTGATAACCGCCAGCATAAGGGCGCCGATCATTGACCCGTACCACTTCCCGGAACCGCCCTCCAGGCTTATTCCGCCGATTACCACCGCGGCAATGGCGTCCAACTCATAGCCCTGTCCGGTAACCGGGGAACCCGAAATAGTCCGGGAAGTCAATAAACACCCGGCAACTCCGGCAAGAAGGCCGCAGATGCCGTAAACCGACATCTTGATAAAGTTGACATTTATCCCGGAAACCTCAGCGGCAACGGCGTTGCCCCCGGTCATGTATATCCTCCGGCCATAGACCGTTTTAGTCAGAATAAAGCCGAAGCAAAACACGATAAGGACATAATAGATAACCAGGAAGGGAATAAAATCCAGTATCAGCCCCCCGGCAATTTTTTCATAGGCGCGGGTAACCCCAAAGATGGGCATGCCCCCGGAGGCAAGGTAGGCAAGCCCCCGGACGATTGACTGGGTGCCCAGGGTAACGACAAAGGCGGGAATTGCCAGGGCGGAAACGCAGAAGCCGTTCACCAGGCCGATGATGAGGCCGCTCACTACCGAAAGCACAACAGGGACAGCGATAGGATACTGGCCCTGGGCAAAGAGCGCGGCGATAACGCCGGTAAAGCCCACAATGGCTCCCACCGACAGATCGAAGCCGCCGGTGAGGATCACGCACATCATCCCCGTTGCCAGGATGCCGTTAATCGCCGCCTGTTTGAAGATGTTGATAAAATTCTTTACATCCGCAAAGGCCGGGGAGAGGACGCTGAGGATGACAATGATAAGCGCCAGAATGAAGAGCATCATAAATTCCCGAACCGCCGGGAGATGCCTGAGCGGATTAAAAACTTGATGACGGGTCATGTTTTCCTCCTTCCAAACGGTTTCCCCCGGCGGCGCACCACATAATATCCTCCTGGGAAAAACGGTCCCGCTCAAATTCGCCGGTCAGTCTTCCCTCCGCCAAAACGATAATCCGGTCGCACATTCCGATGAGTTCCGGCATTTCCGACGAAATCACGATGATAGCCTTGCCCTGCTCCGCCAGATCGCCCATGAGCAGGTAGATATCCCGCTTGGCCCCCACATCAATGCCCCGGGTGGGTTCATCCATGATGATGATGCGGGGATCTCCCACCAGCCATTTGGCAAGAACCACCTTCTGCTGATTGCCGCCGCTTAAGGACAGCGTCTGGGTCTGGGTCCCCGGGGCCTTGATCCGCAGTTTGTCCATAAAAGAAGCAGCGCACTCCTGTTCTTTCCGCCGGTTCAAAAGCCCGTTTTGGGTGAGATTCTTTATCGAGACAATAGTGATATTCTGACTGATAGAGGCCCGCACATTGAGGCCCGTCATTTTCCGGTCCTCGGTGATAAGGGCGATGTTCTGCCTGACGGCATCCCGGGAACAGCGGATGGTTATGGGCCGGCCCATTAGTTCGACCTCGCCGCCGTCTTTTTTCCGTAATCCGAAGATGCTTTCCACCAGTTCGCTTCTGCCGGCCCCCACAAGCCCCGCGATGCCCAGAATCTCCCCCCGGCGCAGGTCAAAGCCGACCCCTTTTACCCGGTTCCCCAGGGAGATCCCCCGGATCCGCAGAACCACCTCCCCCAGGGCCACGTTTTTCTTGGGAAATACATCGGACAGTTCCCTGCCCACCATCATCTTAATAAGCTCTCCCGTATCAAGCTCTACAGCAGCCTTTGTGCCGATATAGTTCCCGTCCCGCAGAACCGTGATACGGTCGGATATTTTGAAGATCTCCTCCATCTTGTGGGAAATGTAGATGATGGAAACCCCCTGGGATCGAAGGCGGCGGATCTGTTCAAAGAGGATCTCCGCTTCTTTCTCCGTAATGGCCGAGGTCGGCTCATCCATGATGATGATCCTTGCGTTGCAGGAAATGGCTTTGATAATCTCGATAAGCTGACACTGGCCGACGCTGAGGGTCCGCATTGTGGCTGCGGGGTCCAGGTCAAGGCCGAATTGGGCCAGCAGTTCCGCCGCCCTGCGCCGGGTTTCCCGGATATTCACCAAAAGCCCCGACCGGTCCCGGATCTCCCTGCCGATGAAGATATTTTCCGCTATTTCCATATCCAACACCGGGGAAAGCTCCTGGTGTATCATGGCGATTCCGTGTTCCAGCGCCTGGGCGGGGTTGGAAAAGGCCCGTTCCTCCCCAAAAAGCCTGATGGTCCCCTGATCCTTCTGGTATATCCCCATGAGTATCTTCATCAGGGTTGATTTTCCTGAGCCGTTCTCCCCCATGAGGGTGTGGACCTCTCCCTTTTTCAGGTCAAACGACACCGAATGTAACACCTCGTTACCGGAAAAGGATTTGGTGATAGTGCTCATGGTCAGAACGCGCTCTTCCATAAAAAGCGGTTTTCTCCTTCCCTTAAATCCCCGCCGCTTTTTTGATATA
>JAISZE010000047.1 GCA_031269405.1 Treponema sp.
GGGAAGACGGTGTACATGGCCGGGCGGTGGAAAGGCCGGGGGCAGTCCGTAGGCCCCTGGAGCGCGATTATTTCGGCGGTTATTCCGTAAAAAATGGAGGTTTACTATGATGAAGGCAAGGCTTAGCGCTATCGGGCGCGATCGTATCAAAGAGAATATCCAGATTTACAGCCTCCTGGCGCCGGTACTGGTTCTCCTGTTTATCTTCTGCTACATCCCCATGTACGGCATTGTTATCGCCTTTCAGGACTATGTTCCCGGCAGCCCCTTTATCGGCGAGGGGGTCAAGTGGGTGGGCCTCAAATATTTTATCCGCTTTGTCCAGGGGGAATACTTCTTCCGCCTCATCCGCAACACCCTGGTTTTGAGCGGCCTCAACCTGGCTTTCGGCTTTACCGCCCCCATCTTCTTCGCCCTCCTCTTGGATCAGATGCGTTCCCTCAATTTCAGGAAGTTTGTCCAGACCGCAAGCTACATGCCCTACTTTATTTCCACGGTCATCGTGGCGGGCATGGTCATTTCCTTTATCGATACCAACGGCCTTATTACTACACTGCTTGCTAAATTCGGCCTGGAACCAACCAATTACCGCCTGAGCAAAACCGCCTTCCCGGTTGTCTATACGGTTACCAACATCTGGAAAGGCTTCGGCTTCGGCAGCATTTTATACTTCGCCACCATCACATCCATCGATCCCCAGCTTTACGAATCCGCGAAGATCGACGGCGCCAACCGGTTCCAGCAGGTGCTGTACATCACCCTTCCGGGCATACAGCGCATTATCGCCATCAACCTCATCATGGCCATAGGCGGCATTTTGGGGACCAATACGGACCTCATTTTGCTGCTCTACCATTCGGCGACGTACGAAGTGGCGGACGTTATCGGGACCTATGTGTACCGCCTGGGGATCGTAGGCGGTGAGTACAGCTATACCGCCGCGGTAGGGCTTTTTATGTCGGTTATCGGGTTTGCCCTCACCTTTACGGCGAACAAGATAAGCAACAAGCTCACCGATTACGGGCTGTGGTAAGGAGGGAAAAATGAAAACCAAAAACAGCATCCGGGAAGGAAGCAGAACCGCGACGGTCATTATGTACATTCTGGCCGCTTTTGTGGTGTTCATCACCCTGTACCCTATGTACTACGTGCTGATTCTTTCCCTGAGCGAACCCCAGTACGCCCTGACCATGCAAGTATATACCGTCCCAAAGGGTTTCGACCTCTCGGCCTACCGGATTCTGACAATGGACAACAAGATATGGCGGGCTTTCGGGAACACGGTTATGTACGCGGGGACCGTAACAATCCTGATGCTCATTACCTCGGTACTGGGGGCTTTCCCGCTGACCTTCAAATCCCTCATGGGGCGTAAGTATGTCAACACCTATCTGCTTATCACCATGTTTTTTTCCGGCGGGCTTATTCCGGGCTTTCTTCTGATTCTCCGGCTGGGGATGTACAACAAGCCCGCGTCCCTCATCGTACCGGCGTGTTTTTCGGTATGGAATATCATCCTGACCAAGGCGTATTTAAGCACCGTGCCTGAAACCCTGCGGGAAGCGGCGAAGATAGACGGGGCCAATGTGTACCAGATTCTTCTTAAAGTGTACCTGCCCCTTTCAACGCCGATTCTGGCGGTGGTGGCGGTGTATACCGTGGTAGGGACCTGGAACAGTTGGTTCTCGGCCCTGGTGTACCTGCCCAGTATTGATTGGCAGCCCCTCCAGCTTTACCTCCGGCGGATGCTCGTAAACTCCCAGGCAGTGGGGGACCTTATGAACGCCGAGGCGATGAAGGAAATGGCCCTGCGGCAGATCGCCTATGCCCAGCTTAAATACGCAATGATCATTTTTTCGTCTCTGCCGGTACTGTTTACCTACCCCTTCTTCCAGAAGTACTTCATGAAGGGGATTATGCTCGGCTCACTTAAAGAGTGAGCGGGCATGCTTACTGTGGTTCCTGTAATCCGCCGTTGGCGGAATGGAATATACTTTCATAGTGCGAGGATACGCAAATGAAAAGAATTGTCTTTGTAGTAGGAATGGTACTCATGGGGAGTACCCTCCTGTTCGCCGGGGGCGAACAGGCCGGTTCGGCGGCATCGTCAGGAGGTTTAACAGTCATAAAAGCCTGGGGCTTGGACAAACAGTACGCCCTGGACAACCGGAGCATCGCCCTGAGCGAATGGCTTAGCGGTTCGGCGCCCAGCAGGGTGTTTGAAAAGTTTACGGAGGAAATGGCGAAAATCGGCGTCAAGATCGATTACACACTGGTTATGGCGGATCAGATCGCCACTGCCTTCCAGACCATGCTGGCTTCGGGGCAGATCAACAACTACGACTGGATAGCCCCGATTAATGTGGATATCAAGACCCGGTACAACCTCATCAACCAGAAGGCCCTGTACCCCCTGAACCAGGCGATTCAGCAGTATTCCACCGGCGCGGCGAAGGAGTTTTTCTTTAACGATCCCTCGGGCCGGCAGATCGCAAAACTCAACACCCTGACTGACGGGAATTTCTACTGGCTTACCCAACATAGTGTGGGCGGTCCCGAAGGTAGTCCTGTAACATCATTAATCAGGAAAGACTGGCTTGACAAGCTCGGTCTTCCGGTTCCAGCGACTCTGGACGAATTTTACAATACCCTGGCTGCTTTCCAGGAGAAGGATGTCAACGGGAACGGGGTTAAGGACGAAGTCGCAAACGCCAGCCTTAATGGTATGTCTTTTGTCGCCTCGTGGTTTGGACTTCCTGCCGCCTGGGGGAGGGGGGCAGATGAAAGTATCGTGTATCCCCTCGACGGTAAGGCAGTCTCGGTTTGGTACGAACCCCAGATAAAAGAGTATTTTATGTACATGAACAAGCTCTTCAAAGCCGGACTTCTTAATATTAGTGATGAGGGAGGCTCCAATGTCAGTAATGTAGCTATAGAAAACCGGTGCAGCGCCTATATTTCCTATATGGGGGATACCTGGACTGAACCTACCGTTGTTACACCCCCGGGAGCGCCTAAGGCATATTACGTACCCTTTGTCATTCAGGCAAAACCCGGCATAGATCCCCGGATATATGATGAAGGCGGCGTCATGCAGTGGCTAAGAAGCGGCATGTATTCGGTCCCGGCGCGGACAAAGAACATCGAAAAAATCGTAGAGATGATTGATTTCTTTGAAACCCCGGAATACAATCATTTGAATGAACTGGGCATTGAAGGGTATACCTATAAATGGCTGCCCGATATGACCTCTCAAAGACTGCCTGTAAACAACGACAATGTAGGCGCTGACCAGCAGTTGTACTGGACGGGTGGTCTTGCCGGCCTGTGGAGCGGCTGGCAGGGTATATTCCCCAGGGTTAATAAGCCGGATCCGGCCCATACGCCTACTAAAGAGGCTAGGCGGGCGGCTTCAAGAAGGAACTTTGTCGAAGCAGGACAAGCCCTTGGGTATCCCGAAGGCTTTGTGGGGAAATACGAGATGTGGGTTAAATTTGAAGATAAAGCCTGGAAAGCCACTGCCCTGGCGGATGGGATCCTAGCGTTCCCTACGGTTCAGGAATCGGATCGGGTGAACGAACTTACCCCGGACTTGAATACTTATGCCTCCGAGTTGATCTCCGCCCTTATTATGGGTGAAAAAAGCCTTGATAATTGGGATTCCTATATTGCCGATCTCAAGCGCCTGGGAATTGACGAAGTTATCGGCATCTACCAGGCCCGGTTGGACAGGATGAAGTAAAAAAAGCAAAAATAAATACTACCCAGGCGGCGCATATAGCCGCTTGGGTACTTACGTTGAGGAGGAATTATGAGTGTATTGTCTGTAAACGTAAAAGGCGTAACCCTTGGTTACGATACCGAAACCCTGCTCTTTACCGTTGACACCGGCGGGGGGGTGTGGAAATCCTGCCGCCCGCCGTCTGTTCTTTTGTCCAGGGAAAAGGACGAAAAAGAGAAAGAAGTCCTTCTGACCAGCGCGGCGGGCATCGTTACCAAGCCCTGGAAGACCGGTCTCGGCGAAGGCTTTATCACCCATTTCGAGGGCATACCGGGAACATCCCTTACGTTTGACGCCCTCTTGTGGATAGACAACTGCCGGGGAGAACTTTTCGCGGAGCTTATGCCCTACGAAGATCCCAAAGGCGAATGGGAGCGGATACTTTTCCCCGCGGCCTTCGAGTTCGATGAGAAACGCCCTGACTGGCGCACGGTACTCAATAGGAAGCAGGGGATACTGCTGGAAAATGACAAATCCTATGGTGAAGAAGGTGTGCGGGACTACCAGTACGCCTGGAAGGCCTACATGCCGTGGTTCGGGCAGTACAGCGATAAGGGCGGCTATATCTGTACCGGCGTAACGGAGTATGACGGCGGTTACCGGCTGGACACCCGTGGGGACGGCGCAAAGCGCGTAAGCCCCTGCTGGATCCCCAGCCTGGGACGGGCCGGCTACCGGCGGGTGTCCCGGTACACGTTTTT
>JAISZE010000123.1 GCA_031269405.1 Treponema sp.
AGGATTCAATCGAATGGACTGCGGCCAATCCCGCTGCCGCCGGGGCTCTTGTGGAAAAGCACGATTTCGGCCTCAAGGCGGCTGTAGCGGCTGCGGCTATTCCCAGAAGCAATTATGTCTTTATCCCTGCCGCAGAAGCCAGGCCTTCGGTGGAAGCCCTTTTCCGGGTGTTCCTCCAGTTCTCTCCTGATTCCATAGGAGGGGGGCTGCCTGGAGATCTCTTCTATTACCCCTGAGCTGCGCAATAAATGAGCGGAAACGGACAGGGCGTGAAGGTTCCGGGAAACAGGAGGAGGAGGGGGTCCCTTTTCTGGACCCTGGCCGGAGTAGCGGTACTGCTTCTTTTCTGGGAACTGGCGTCGATTCTCTTTGGGAGCGTCCTGATATTCCCCGGCCCGCTGCCGGTATTGAAACATTTTTTACGGCTCTTCAGGGACGGCCGCTTTCTTTCTTCCCTGGTTTATAGTTTCGTGCGGGTCCTTGCGGGTATTGCTGTTTCCGTTCCCGTTGGCGTTGCGTGCGGTATTGCCGCGGGCCTTGACATGAGGGCGGGGGCTGTCTTAAAGCCTTTTTTCCAGATTGTATCCGCCACGCCTGTGATGTCGGTGATCCTTATCTGTTTTCTTTTTCTCGGTCCTGAAAGGACCCCGGTGTTCACCGCTTTTCTCATGGTTTTCCCGGTAATGGCCGCTAATACTATCGAAGGCATCAGGAGGACGGATCCGAAACTCAGGGAGCTTTTCGCGGTTTACCGCATGAACCGTAACGAAGCCCTGCGGTTTCTGTATATTCCTTCAATAGCGCCTTTTGTTTTAGGTGGATTACGGAGCAGCCTGTCTTTGTGCTGGAAAGTTGTAGTCGCCGCTGAGGTCCTGGTCCAGCCTGCCCGCAGCCTCGGCGCCGGGATGCAGCAGGCTAAGGCCAGGCTTGAAACCCCGGAACTCTTCGCCTGGACTGCCGCCACAGTGGCTGCCGCTGCTTTTACCCAGGGGCTCCTGACGCTGGCCATCGCTCTCTCCCGGCGAAGGAGGAAGGGGTGAGGATCTGCTTCGAGGGTGTTTCGTTTGGTTTTGGCGCTGTATCTGTTTTTGAGAATCTGAACCTTGAATTAAGCGAACGCGATTCGGCCCTGCCTGTGGTGATCCTGGGGCCTTCAGGCTGCGGCAAAACATCGCTGCTGAAGCTTGCCGCAGGGCTCCTCCTGCCATGCAAGGGAAGGGTCCTTAAGGATCTGCCTTCTGTTTCCTTTGTATTCCAGGAACCGCGGCTCTTGCCATGGCTCACGGTCCTTGAAAATACCGCTCTTCCGCTTGGCAAGATCCTGGGAAAGGCCGAAGCCGAAAAACGCGCTTTACGTTTTCTTGAATCCGTATCACTCGGCAGTAAGGCAAAAAGCTCTCCCCACGAACTGTCAGGGGGGCAGATGCAGCGGGCAGCGCTTGCAAGGGCTTTCGCCTTTCCTTCAGAAGTGCTCCTCATGGATGAACCTTTCAACTCTCTGGATATACCGCTGCGCCTTGATTTGATGGACAGGACCCTTAGGCTGCTATCAAAGGAAAAGCGCCTTGCCCTTGTCGTTACCCATGATCCCCGGGAAGCGGTCTACCTGGGGGGCAGGATCGTTGTTTTGGGCCAGCCCCCGGGGGGCATCGTGTTCGATGAAAAACTGAACCTGCCCCGCGATAGCCGCTCCTACGGTTCACAGGAAGCCGGAGAGATAGAAAAACAACTGATCGGGATTCTGGCCCGTTCTTCAACTCTGGCGTAAATCCGCCAGCCATGCCCGGACTTTTTTTCGCAGGTAAGGCTTAATACAGCCAAGTTTAACCACCCCCTGCACGGGTCAAGTTTAACCTGTCAACGGATAGTAAACCGCACGGGATAGCGGAAACGGACGGCTACAGCTTCGCCGTTGGATTCAGCGGGTTTTCCCTTTATGCCCTTAAAGGCGTTCACAGCGGCTTCGCCAAAACCGCGGCCCTGCGGGTTTTCCCGGAGTATGGAAACCTGGCGTATATTCCCCTGGCGGTCCACAAAGAGTTCAAGGTAGACGATCCCTTCGATGCCGGATCTGAGGGCTATAGGGGGGTAAACGGTATTCCTGCGTATCTGGTCTTCTGGAAACACCGGAAGCACCGAGATCCTGTTCATAGGGAGGTATTCAATGACCTCTTCACGCTGGTAGGGAACGGAACTGACAACAATCTGCTCAGGAACTTCCTCGGTTTCAATCATGGTCTCCGCTGTCGCTTCTACGGTGTTTGTTAGGATTTCCGGGGGATCTTCCCTGGGAGGCGGCGGCGGCGGAAGGGGAGGGGGTTCTTCCTGCACATCCACAAGCTTCATCACATTGGCAAGAGGTTCCTCGTTCTTTGGCGGTTCCTGTATGCTGAAGGCCACAAAGTAAAGCAGAACCACGTGCAATGCAGCGGCGGCCAGGAAAAGAAAGAGGCGCAGATGCTTTTCCCTGAAAGCGGCGGGTTTATGAATCCTTGACGACAAAGCTCACCACCCGGTATTGAAGGATCTGGAGAATATCAAGAACCTGATGTATGTTTTTAAACGGCGTATCCCGGTCCGCTATGATGTGGACTCTCGTATCAGGAGCGCTGCGGTAGGCATCAATAACCCCTGACTCTATGGTCTCAAGTCCGCAGCGGTCTCCGTTCAAATACAGCGCCCCTGAACGGTCTACCCATATTTCAAGATTTTTTTCAGCGCTGACCTTTTTGGCTGTCTCCGCTTCAGGGTATTCGATTTTAATTTCCCTGCGGTAATTGATAAGAGCCACGAGCATAATAAAGATGAGCAGCAGAAACGCTACATCGGACATGGAATTAAGAGGAACGAAGAAATTTTTCCTCCTGAGCAGGATCTTCATGAATCCCCCTTCATATTAAACGAAAAGGAATTGATTTCCAGTTTCTGGGCAAGCTCCACAAACGAGAC
This sequence comes from Treponema sp., assembly GCA_031269405.1. The sequence goes on from JAISZE010000123.1 coordinate 2,950, forward strand.
AATCCGCTGCCACGGGGAAAGGGGATCGATAGAAAGGACCACCGCCAGGTTGGGATGCGAAGAAACCGCGGCGCTGATGAGGTTTTCCGCTTCCTGAAGCCCCTGTACCCCTCCCTGGTAAAGAATGTCCCCTGAACTGTTCATGTCAAAACGCATAAGATCGTCTTTGAGGATCAACCTGGTCGAATTCTTTGCAGGAAGGTTCATTAAAAAACCTTTATTGATATTAAAACCCGCGATAACTATGAAATAAATGATAAGGAGAAACGCGATGTCGCTTGAGGCGCTGGAGTCCCCGTAGGAGTTCCTTTTTCGCCGCCTGATTCTCATTATTCCTCTGCCTTATCGGTTATTTCGATTATCAGATCCGAACAGCATATCTCCACTTCAGCGGCGAAGCGGTCCACTATGTGGGTAAAAATCGAATGAGCCACCATGGCGATAATAGCGATAATGAGGCCGAACACCGTGGTGATAAGGGCTTCGTAGATGCCGTTGGCCACAATCTGGGCGTTGACGTCAGTGGCTTCGGATATGGACTTGAAGGCGCCGATCATGCCCGAAACTGTTCCCAGAAAACCGGTCAGCGGTGAGAGGGAACCCAGGGAGGTAAGAAAGTTAAAACCGTTTTCGAGGGATGTTACGCAGTTCATGGCTTCCGCTTCTGCGGCCTTTTCAAGCCGGTGTTCTAATCCCCCTTCCCCCCTTCTATGACCCATGCCGGCCCGTTTGATCATAGCCAGAAGGATCCTGGCGCCCATGCGCCGCCTGGTATGGCCTTCAAGGTAAGCCCTGGCGCCGGGGAGATCGCGGGCCTGTATAAATTCTCCGGTCTTTTCCTTTAAGTCATCAAGCGCAAGGTTGTGATATAAAAGATAAACCGTCCGTTCCAGGGCGATAGCCACAGTTGCGACGGAAAAGAAAAGCAGGGGCCACATAAAAACCCCGCCCATACGGAAAAGTTCAAGAAGCGAAAAAGCCTGCACGTTATCCATTGTCCTGCCTCATTTGATTTTCATTAAAGTAATTCTGTTTAGAGACGCAAAAACTGAATCCCAGGAATATTCCAGATATATCCACGCCAAAGCTTCCTCCCAGTCCCGGAGCATGGCGCCGGAATTCCTGAGCTCCCAGAGTTCTTCAGGAAACACAAGCTCCGTATAATCCCGATTCCATTTCACGCTGTCCGCCCGGACCTGCCGGGCAGCATCGTTGTTCCATTCAGGAGGGCGCTTTTTTTTGGAAACCAGTTCCGGGAAGAGCCGCGGCTTCCAGTAACTTTCAAATTCTTTCTGATCCCTGAAGAGCCGGCCCTCTCCGGGGGGCCTGCTGTGCATCCATTCCGTCAGGGCAAGGATGCGCTCCCTGCGGTTCCCCAGCGCCTGAAGGGCCTGGTCCCCGCCGATACGGCGGCTTTTAAGCCGGATATCCCCTTTAACTATCTGCACCCTTTCCGCAGGTCTTTCAAGGCTGAGTTCTCCTGTACCGCCTTTTGCCGAAAAACACGCGCTCCCTAAGAGCCCAAGAGTAAATTCATTCCACCCCTGAACATGGGAAGAAAGAAACTCAAGTCCTGTCAGATCAAAGGCGCCGTCCGGACTAGGAAGTGTTCCCTGAAGCTCAAGACCGGGATAGGCGCCGCTTGTGACAGCAAGCATTTCTTCCCCATCCCCAAGCCTGAACACCCTGACTTCGGCTCTGTCTTTGCCTGTACCCTCTGAACGGTAGAGGCTTATTTCCTTTTTCTCTAATGCGCTGCCGTCAAGAACCCTGCCTGATTTGTCCATCAGCGTAGAACAGCTTGCAAACATCAGGGCCGGGAAGACGGCGAAACACAGCAATCGTTTCATCAGCTTAATAACACCATTTTATCCCGAAAGACGCCATCGGTATAGGCATTTCGTAGTTGGCGCTGTCGCTGCCTGTATCTTCCTTCCCTGTGTACTGGTTAAAGGTGGTATTGGCCTTGGCCACATAAACCAGTGAGAGGAGATTCTCTGCAGCGAGGTAGATTTCGGTTTTCACCTTGTTTCCGGGGTTAAAAAAATAGTAGGACAATTTCACGTCCAGCGGAACGGACCAGGTAGTGCGCGAATTGTTGTCGTAACGGGATTCGCGCTTCCATTTCTGAATGATTTTATCTGTTGGGTTTATGATTATATTTTTTTCATCTGCATCCCGAAGGACCACAGGATAACTGGTTATTTCCCCTGCCACCCCCATTGGCCTTCCTGACGCCAGTCCCAGGCGGGTATAAATGTTGAAATTCCTCAGAGGCTTGAAATTCAATACCAGGTTGAGATTGTGAAAACGGTGAAAGTAGGGGTAGTACCACCCTGAATCTTCAAGTTCCATAGTCCCGCTTGAGGATAGTTTTGACGACACCCTTTCGTTTTCGTGGTACTTTGCATGAGTAAAAGTATAGGAAAGCCAACCGTCCCAGTAGCGGGAATCGAATTTCTGAAACATCAAATCAAAACCCCAGATCATTCCGTTACCGTCAAAGCGGTAAAGCACTTTGGCAGACTCCCCGGGATCGGCATACATAAGCTGGTACGCGCGATCATAAACATATTTAAAGTACGCTTCCATATTAAAACTCCAGCCGCCGGAAAAATCAGCCTTTACGCCTGTGACGGAAGTCCAAGACCTGTTGGGCTTCAGGGTAAAATCATCAATAGCATTTTTCCCCTCAATGGTTGAGACAGCGTCATTCATGGACGAGAAGAAGCCCGTTCCGGCGGTGAGGTCCAGAGATTCTACAATGCCCTTATTCTTGAAAACATTAAAGTCCATGTTAAGCCGGGGGTTTAGAACCGGCATAGTTTGAATATCAAAGCCGTCTCCTGCAAAATAAAGATGGTCCGCCCTGATCCCCAGTTCCGTACCGAAACGCTGTCCCGGCGTCCTGTATTCCATGAGGGTGTAGGCGGAAGTATTATACAGTTGATTGCGGAGATCAAAGTCCAGGGGCATAGGATAATGGAAGTAAACACCCTGTGGGAAATCGGGATGGTTTTTCACAGGTATTTCAATAAACATTTTTCCTGTTTCTTCGGCAGTCCGCAGGGTGTAAAGTTCATGGATGCCCATAGCCCAGACAAAGCCTTTCCCCAAATCCCAGTCAAAGTCCGCCCGGCCCTGGATATTGACGTATGTCTCCTGGCCGAAAATATCCATGTCAATTTCATCGCCAGTCAGGGTATAGCTACCTGTCAAAAGGGGATACTCAGCCGTGAAATCATCCGAATAACTTGCCGAAAGATAATCGTAATAAACACCCCCGTCTATTTTCGCCTGATGAAATCCGGCCCCCGCGGTTGTTTTAAGGACCATGTCGGATCGGGGGTTAAAGGTAAAGCCGGTAATTAAAAAACCCTGGAGGTTGTCCCAGTTGAAAACCATGCGGGATTTACTGTCCACCCCGTCGCCGCTGCTTTCGTTTTCATAATCAGCCCCTACGCCGTCGGCGCCGATAAAAGCCTCTGCGCTCAGTTCCGTATCGGCGTTGAAGCGGTAGTTGAAATTCGCCGCAGCGCTCCTGATATAAGGGGCCCTGGTTACGGCGTTGACCATCTGAAGCTGCTCGTTGTCAACAACCTTGCTGAGCTGTTTTGCCGCCCAGATGAACGGATCCCAGTAGGTAACTTTTCCCATGAGCATAAGGCCCCCGGAGCCCCCTAAGGGGAGGGAGGCGTTCAGGTTTACCGCGCTGGTGGAAATTCCCAGTTCCAGTTCCGCTATTGAGGGATCCGCCTTTTTGGAAGTTACTTCAAGAAGGCCCGATATGGTGTGCCCGTAACGGGCCGAAAAGATCCCGTGGGAAAGCTGGGCGCTCTGGACCATGTGGGGATCGAAGATGGAAAAGCCCCCTCCCCAGTGGTAGGGGTTTTCGATGTAAAAGCCGTCCAGTACCGCCATGAGATCTCCGGGATCGCCGCCGCGTATAGAGGGCATGGCGTTGAACATCCCTGTATACCCGACGCCGGGCAGGAGCTTGATGGAAGTCATCACGTCCTCAATAAAACCAATCTGGGAAGAACGCTCAAGGGCCTCCCCTGAAATCGCAACGCTGCGCCCGCTTTTGGTTTCGCTCTCTCCCGGCCTTCGCCCTTCGATGACCAGTTCACGTGATTCCATGACCCCCCCGAGGCGCAGCCCGACGGTAACCCTGTCCCCCTGAACCGGTATGATCATGCGGCCGCTTTCGTACCCCGGATACGTGGCCTGGATACTAACCTGGCGGTCGTCAGGCGCCTGGATAAGAGCAAGGCCCTGGCCATCGCACAAATATTCGGCTCCGTCCCAGGAATGTATCACCGCTCCTTCAAGAGGGATACCCAGATCCATGTCTTCTACAAGGATCGTTACTTCTTTGGGCCAAACAAAAAGGGACGGAAATATGAAGATGAGCCCTGCTATGAGGCCCAGGATGCGAACCGTACTATTTACCTTGGCTGTTCTGCGGCAATATATCATTGCCCGTGAATTTACCATATTCTGCCTATTGAGGGAATAAGGCGGACAGGGTCATTTCAGGACCACATATACTATAAGCCCTTAAATTTTAACCACATATTAGGCGTTGTCTTTGTCCGCAGCTTCTTTGGCTTGAGTTTCAGCATGAGCGGATCGCTTTGTATTGGGGAACTGCTTTTTAAGACCGTCATAGAGAGATTTTGCCCCGGTTTTCCCGCTTTTGGCGGCTTCCCGCAGATAGCGGTAGATGCTTAGGGCCAGATTGTAGGCTTCGTTGTTAATAATGGTTTCAGCGTTTCTGATATACCCATTAAGCGTCAGTTCCGCGTTGCGCAGCTTCATAAGATCCTTCATAGCCGCCATGATCCGGTCAAATTCCTGGATGTCGAAAAATGCCGGGGCGTACTCGGTGTTCTTCTGGGCGATCCTGTGGGCTGTTTCAAGAAAGCCCCTGCGCTTAATCCCAACTTTGCTCTTTGCCTTTTTGAACTCAGGCGCCAGGGTTTTAAACCTGGGATCGAAAGAATTGATGATATCCTCAAGCTGATTCAGCGTGCTGCTGAATTCTACAGCCTGGGGAACCGTTTTGGCAGTTTTTGTTGCCATGTTCTTCTCCTTAGGCGTCCGATTCTATCAGACTCCGTATGTTATGATAGTTATAATATATTACTATTTTAGTTAAAAAGGCAACAAAATTCTGTAGAAAAATATAAAATTAAGACTGATTTTACAATCAGGGGTATAAAGAACCATTGAAACGTGAATACGCCGGAGCAAAACGAGGCTGAGAACCTGTAAAATGATATGGATGACTAATACTGATGGTATACACGATTATTGAAGTTATATGAACGATCATTGAAATTATATTAATGACCTTTGCATTTTATATTGATGATCATTAAACTTATATGAACGGCTATTGGCATTGTATGAGTGAACACCGGTCTTTATAGGAACGTCCATTGAAATTAGCTTGGAGATTAGCAGGTTTATATGGACAGCTATTGAAATCATATAGCTAACCGTTAATTATGCAAAATATTAAAACACCGTGATTTTATAAAACACCTGGATTAGCTGGTATTAAAGGTCCCGTTTGTGCATCTTTATTGATTAATGGAATGGCCCGTATCCTACCGTTCTAAAAGCGCCCCTCTGGATTCTAGGGCTAAGGCGGTTTCGGCGGCTTTTTCCATAAGGCCTTCGAGTACCAGGGGAATGAGGAACATAAAGCGCCGGGGTCCCTTTCCGCCTGCCCGGCTTTCCCAGGCAAGTTCGGCAGCTTCCCATACTTCAAAAAAACGGGGCATGAAACCAAGGAGCAGGGACAGGCCCAGGCTGAGCCGCAGCTTTTTAAGATGAAGGACCTCCTCGGCTTTCGCGATGGATTTTTTGATTTCCCCCATAGTGGTAACCGAAAAGAGAAGGGCCCCGGCGGAAAAGGAAAGGCCCATCCTGACGCCGAAGACGCAGCCTTCCCTGAGTTTCGCGCTGTCAAAGCCCGGAGGGGAGAAACGGATCGCCGGCAGGAGGATCGCAGCCAGCACTACGGTGAAAAGGGGGCCGCTGCCCCGGAGCAGTTCCCAGGGCTTAATGCCCGCCAGGAGGGAACCTGCCAGCAGCACGAGGGCTGTCGCAGGGATGAAGAGGCTGAAAGGGAAAAAAACCGCCAGTGAGAGGAAAAGGAGGAAGAGGAGCTTGATGCCGGCCCTCATGCGGTGAATAGGGGAAGGGCCGTTTCTGTACGCCCAGGGCCTCCCTCTGTTCCTGATCATCCTCTTTCCCGTGCTTCCGGCGAGGATGGAAATGCAAGCCATGTGCAGTCCGCGGCGCTCCGGTAATTATGCCTGGGGTCCCGGACCCCCCAGACGGGATCCAGGATATCAAGAATTGCCGCAGGGCTTCCGTCGGCCCTGATAATTCCCCTGTCCAGAATAATGAGCCTGTCCGCAAAGGCCAGCACTTTTTCAAGTTCATGGGTCAGTATGATCGCGGTCTTCCCTTTTTCTTTAAGATCCTTTAGGGCCTGGAGAACCTGAATTACCCCGGGCCAGTCCAGGTTGGCGAAAGGTTCGTCCATGATAACCGTGCCGCAGCCCATGGCCAATACCCCGGCGACAGCGAGGCGCCGTTTTTCGCCTCCCGAAAGCCTCCGGGGAGAGAAATCCCGTTTTTCCGCGATCCCGAGGTTTTGAAGAACTTCCTCAACACGTTTCTGTATCTCCTCTGCCGGGATCTTTAGGTTTTCAGGCCCAAAGCGCAGATCCTCTTCCACTGTTTCACCGACAATTTGGGCGTCAGGGTCCTGAAACACCAGCCCCACGGAACGCCTGAGCCCCCCTCCCAATTTCGAGAGTTCCTGTCCCTTAAAAAGGATGCCTCCCCCTGAAGGTTCCATGAGGCCCGCGAGCATGAGCATGAGCAGGGTTTTCCCGGAACCGTTGGATCCCGCAATGACCAGACATTCCCCCTGGGTTATATCAAGATCCAGACTTTCAAAGGCCCTGAATCCTGAAGGAAAAATTTTTGAAAGTTTGCGGACAGAAAAAAGCGGGATGCTGTTGTCCGCGTTTTTGCCGTTCCCACTGTAAGCGCC
>JAISZE010000117.1 GCA_031269405.1 Treponema sp.
CGGAACTGTTTTCCGCGGGCTTCCGGGGGACCTGCTCTGGCGGCGTTTCAGCCCCTTTCGTCCGGCGTGTATGTCCCTGCGTATCCTGGAAAAGCTCAAGGGAAAGCAGTACAGGGAGCGAAAAAAAACCCTCCGTACAGGGGGGCTCAATTTCTGCGCCCTCCTTTCAAGCCTCGGTCTGGTTCTGGAAGCAGGCCTTTTAGGAGGGGAAGTCATCTTTTTCACCGCTACTGCGGAATTATTCTTTCCCGATTTTTCCTGGTCCCTCTGGAACAAGCTCATTAACGCCGAGCTTTATCTATACGCCGCTTACTGTTTCAATTATATTCTTGTTGAAAGTATGTATGTCTGTATGGGGTTCGGCCTCTATATCAACAGCAGGGTGGAAATGGAAGGCTGGGATATCCGGCTCCTTTTTCAAAAATTTACCTCCAAGCCTGCGGTGAAAGGGGCGGCTCTGTTTCTGGGTTTTATGTTTATGCTTACCCCTCTTTCCCTTAGCGCTGAGGAGGAAGAACCGGTACCGGAACCTAAAGTTTATTTTCCCGAAACCTTTACGCCCTTAGAGGATGTCCCCTGGGAAAGCCTCAATGAAATACTTGAATCAGATGAGTTCGGCAGTGTTAAAGAAGGCTGGGAAATTCAGTTGAAAGATAAAAAAAACATCAGGAGGGACAGGGACATCAATTTCTCTCCCTGGCTTGAACAGCTTAAACAGATGTTTGCTGCCGTTCTAAGGACCCTTATCGTTCTGGCTATTGCGGGGTTTGGGGCCTTCGCTTTTATCAGGCTTTACCAGATGCGCCGATCCTTCCCTGGAGGAAAAAAGAAGGACGGCGTATTCTACAGTTCCCTGGTTTCCGGTGAAAGCCCGGAAAAGTTTTTTGAAAAAGCCGCGGCATGGTATGACCGGGGCAGTGTCAGGGAAGCCTGGGCCGCCTGCCTCTGCGGGACCATTGCCGCCTATACCCGCTACCGTTCTCTTTCATTTCCACGGGATGCTACCGAATATGACTGCCTGGATTTGGTTCGTACCTGTTTTGGTCCTGACACCGGGGGCTTTAGGGATCTGGTGAAGAACTGGGTCCTCCTTGCCTATGGCGGGCAAATCCCTGGTGAAGGCAGTTTTGAAAAAGCCCTGGAATTCGGCAGGAGCCTCAAGGAGGTTTCTGTTGCGTAAGTATCTTGCCTGGTTCGGCGCAGGGCTGGCAATTCTGGGTGTTCTTGCCTTTGTGCTGTGGTCGCTTTTTGAAATTGTCCCTGTTGATACGTACATCGATCCTTCCCGGGAAGCCAGGATCAACGAATACCTTGCCCTGGACCGCTGGCTTGCAGGAGCCGGGCATCCGGTGCGGGTTAGGGATTACGGGGACCTTGCGGCCCTGAAAGCGGCGTCTGAAGGGACCATTGTTATCCAGTCCGCTCTGTTTGACTGGACCGCTGAAGCGGCTGAGTACCTGCTTTCGTGGATCGAAGAAGGCGGTTCGCTGATTCTCTGTCTGGACTATTCCTGGGAATGGGACGAAGATGAGGTCCAGGGGATGTTCCTTTCAAACCTGGGCTTTAAGCGCGGCGAACGGCCTGACGATCTGAGCTACTATTACGATGATGCCGAACCGTCCTATGGGAGCATCATCATTGCCCCTCCGGAGGATGAGGGCGCCCTGGCGCTGCGGGATTACAACGGCCTTGTCCGGCTGGCCCGGTTCTCCCGGGCCAGGGGAAACGTTACCGTTACCGGGGAACCCAGGTTTATGACTTCCGGCGCGCTCAGGAAGGAACAGAACGCGCGGCTTTCGTGGTACCTTCTCGCAGGGTCCCGGGAGCCTGGATCTGACACCGGGATTTTTTTCATCCGCGGCAGGGAGAGGATCCAGGGGTTCGTAGGCAGGCTTTTTGAGCGCGGGAATTTTTTCGCCCTCATCGTATCCGGCCTTGCGCTTCTTGTTACCGGGTTATGGTCGGTGATTCCTGTGTTTGGTATTGTGAAGGGCGATGATGAACATCCCGGCCGCCTTCTCAATGAACGGTTTCTAGCGGAAGGCCGTTTTTTAAAACGCTGCGGCGCCTTGGAAAGCTACCGGGCTGTTTATGTCCAGGAAATCAGGCGGCGTCTTGGGAAGAAAGAAGGGCTGAAGGGCGATGATGAAATACGCCGCCGCGCCGCTGAGATCTGGAAGGTGGCGTCAGGGCGCAGGGATGCCGTCGCGGCCCTGGAAGCGCTTTCTCCGGGGCCCCAGAGGGGGTTTGCGAAATCAATAGGTATCCTGAAAACTATATTGGAGCGTTTATGATAGAAGCTGAAAACAATACGCCGTTTATGTCTGTGCAGACAGCGGCAGCCGCTCTGGACAGGGTCCGGGTTGAGATCGCCAAAGTTTTTATCGGACAAAGGAACCTGGTGGATCATGCCCTTATTGCCCTCCTTGCGGGAGGCCACCTGCTGGTGGAAGGAGTTCCGGGATTGGGAAAGACCCTGCTGGTACGGGCCCTGGCCAAGGCCATAGGCGGGGATTCAAGGCGTGTTCAGTTTACCCCTGATCTTATGCCCAGCGACATTACCGGCAACATCATGTTGGATGTCAGGGAAGGAAAATTTATTACCAAACAGGGCCCTGTTTTTACCAATGTCCTTATAGCCGACGAGATCAACAGGTCCCCGGCAAAAACCCAGGCCGCCCTTTTCGAAGCTATGCAGGAATTCCAGGTAACCCTTGACGGAACCGCCTATCCCTTGCCGGATCCCTTTATGGTTTTAGCGACAGAAAACCCTTATGAGCACGAGGGGACCTATCCTCTGCCTGACGCCCAGAAAGATCGCTTTCTTATGAAGCTCCTTATTGACTATCCCGTCCTGGAGGATGAAAAAACCATGGTAGAACAGGTGCTTTCAGGGAGTACCGGCGCGGAGCTTTCCCTGTCAGGAGTAAGCCCGGCGTTTTCCCCTGATGAATTTGTTTCTATCCGCCGCTTTGCCGCTTCGATCCGTTCTGATCCTGTGGTTATAGATTACGCGGTACGCCTTACTGCCGCTACCAGGGACAACGGAACCATGGAAACCGGCGCCGGGCCCCGGGGAAGCCTGGCTCTGGTCCGTTGCGCCAGAGGCAGGGCGCTGTTGCAAAACCGGGACTTTATCATCCCGGATGATATCAAAGCCCTGGCGGTCCCGGTGCTTAGGCACAGGATTACCCTTTCTGCGGAAAGCGAGCTTGAAGGCCTTGACGAAGCCGGGGCGATTGAAAACTTGGTTGCCAAAGTCGAGGCTCCCAGGGGCTCCCTAGGCCCCTATGGCGCGGGTTTCCCGGCATGAAACCCGGACCCGGCCTTCTCATTGCCGCGCTGGCCTGGCTGCTCTTGGGAGGGGCTGCTTTTTTTTCCGATACTCTTTCCCTGGTATGGCTCTACGCTGGCCTTTGGCTTCTTCCTTTTATCGCCGCTGACGCCCTTTTTCTGTATCTCCTCGGCGACAGGCTTGAAGTAAGCAGAGATATTGCGGCCAGCTTGGCTCAGGGTACAAACACCGGAGTTAAAATCTCCATAAGCCGGGGGGAGAGGCTTTTTGTCCCTCTGAAGATCCTCCTTTTCGATCTTTTTCCCCAGTCCATGGAATGTACCGCTTTTCCGGCTGTAGTTGACAGGAAGATCCCGCCAAAAGGGAAGGGGTGTATCTATTTTGATTACACCGTTGTCCCCAGGGAGCGGGGTTTCTGGCTTTTTACGGGAATTGAACTGCTGCTGTCTTCTCCCCTCAGATTTTGGCGTTACAAGGCTTTTCATAAATGCGAGACTCAAGGGCGTACCTATCCGGACTTTACCAAAATAAAAGCCCTTGCAGGGGCGGATCTCCGGGCCCTTCTGGAACGTACAGGAGCGAAGAATATACGCCTCAGGGGCCAGGGGCTGGAATTCAGGAACCTCAGGGATTATCAGGAAGGGGATTCTATCAGGGATGTTGACTGGCGGGCCACAAGCCGCCGCCGTTCGCTGGACGGAGGCTGTAAATTTATAGTCCGCGAATACCAGGAAGAACAGGATCAGCAGGTGCTGTTTTTATTGGATACAGGATACCGCCTTCACCGCCTGGAAAGCCCCGGCGGTTCAGATCCGGGCAGCCCTTCCCCGGCGGAGTCCGCAGTTTTCGGGCGCACTCAGTTTGACAGTGCCCTTGAGTCGGTGCTTCTCCTTTCCTGGGTAAGCCTTAAGCACGGGGACAGCGTAGCTGTGGGAACTTTCGGCGGCGTCTCCCGCTGGCTTTCTCCGCGAAAAGGGATAAGCGCCTTCCCGGCTATTATGAACGGCCTCTATGATCTTGCGAGCGCCCCGGTTCCTTCTTCGCCCTTCTCGTGCCTCGAAGACGCCCTGGCCAGGTTCAAACGCCGGACCTTCATCGTTCTTATCAGTAATTTCCGGGAAGAAGACGGCGAGTCCCTTTCTTGGATCCTGAAACGCATTGAAAAGCGCCATCTTTTGCTTCTTGTGAGCCTCAGGGAAAAGGACGCTGAAGGCCTGGCTGGCCGCTTTCCGGTTACTGCCGAAGAAGCCCTGGAAACTGCCGCTGCTTTTTCCTACATAGTTTCCCGAAGGGAGCTTTACCGGACCTGGGAACACTCAGGGCTCCTTACCATGGAAGCCCCGGCGGAAAGCCTCTCTGCGGCGCTCATCAACCGTTACCTCCAGGTGAAAAGGTCAGGCAGGCTGTGAAAATTTTTTTGAGAGAGTATCATGATTAAGGCTGAATCGGTTTGGAATGATGTTGTAAAAATCCGGGAAACCCCGCCTCTGGTTCATAACATTACAAACTTTGTAGTTATGAATAACACCGCCAACGCCCTTCTGGCCATCGGGGCTTCTCCGGTAATGGCCCACGCTGAAGAAGAGGCCGCCGATATGGCGGCCATAGCAGGGGCGCTGGTCATCAATATCGGGACCTTAAACCCCCAGTGGATCAAGGGGATGGAGAAGGCCATGGGCAAAGCCAGGGAACGGCGGATACCTATTATCTTTGATCCTGTAGGCGCCGGGGCTACGCCTTACCGTTCCCAAACGTGCAGAGATCTCCTTTCGGCATACCCTCCTGACATCATCAGGGGAAACGCCTCTGAAATAGGCGCCCTTGTTTCAGAGGCCGTTAAAACCAGGGGGGTGGACAGCATCCTGTCTTCCGATTCAGCCGCTGATTCGGCGCTGCGCCTGAGCGGCCTGTACGGCTGCGTTGTTTCTTTAAGCGGCGCCACTGATTACATTATGAAAGGCGGTAACCGGATTCTTATTTTTAACGGCCACCCTTTGATGCCCAGGGTTACCGGTCTGGGCTGCACCGCTACTGCCCTTACCGGGGCCTTTGCGGCGGTAAACGCCGATTATACAGCAGCAGCGGCGCACGCCATGGCGGTAATGGGCATAGCCGGAGAAATCGCCGCGTGTACCGCCAAAGGCCCGGGGAGTTTCCAGTTTGCCTTCCTGGACGCCTTGTATAACCTGGACGAAAGGGATATCCGGGAATTGCTCAAGGCCGGGTAAGGCCGTTATCCTCTTTTCTCTATCACGAAAACCGCTGCCTTCTTCCCTGAGACCAGGACGGGTAGGGTCCGGGTTATGGAAAGTCCCGGCGTCTTTTCCGCAGCCAGCTTTAGTTCTTCATGTTTCGCGGTAAGCGCCACCGCCCGGCCTCCTGTTTTAAGGAGCCCTGCAAAGACGGCGGCCATGTCGTCGTAAAATTGCTGCAAAGGGATTTGTGTTTCCCTGTACAGGCCCCAGGGGGGATCGGTGATGACAGCGTCCGCGGAGCCTTTCGGGATATAGTCAAAAACCGAGTGTATATCCGCCTGGATGACTTCGATGCCCTCCTTTTTTCCCTTGAGTTTCTCCCTCGTAATTTTCAGAACCCCGCTGTCCATGTCCAGGGCGTACATCTTTTTAAAAGGGAAATGCTTTGTCCGCTGTTCGGGGATGGAACCGTAACCGCAGAACGGATCTACGGCCACATCCGTGTGCCCGGGTTCCGAAAGTTTGCACAGAAACCATGCCATCTGGGGCGTCAGTTCTCCGGGGTGTAACTGCTTTTCAAAAGAAGCGTGCCGCGTCAGGCGCTTCATAAAAACTGAAAAACCTTCATGACGGTATAAAAACCAGAACTCCGTGCCGGGATCGCTCCGGTTCACTTTGAGTCCCGATTCCCTGGTAATGAAGCGTTCCGTTTCCTGCCTCAGAATTTCGCTGATCGCTGCCGGCTGGTTTTCAAAGGAACAGAAGATACGGAAGGTTTTGATTTTGCTGTTGTTTTCGGAGATAACCGGGCTGCCCCGGGCCGCCGCGGCTTTCTTCATGTGCGCTTCCAGAGGAGAATCCCGGCCCTTAGACTGGGCGGCATGTTCCATGATGCTAATTACCATAAAGATATTATTGAAACAGTGAAAGTTGAGTTTATCGTAGGTACAGGGCGTGTCAAAGACGACCGCCCCGTCGAGGAGTTTTGGAATTGCCGCGCCGGGCAGGCGCTCCAGGATGATTTCTTTTACCGTTTCCTGCATTCCTGGAACAAAAGAGGCGTAATAGATCATCCTGAAGTCAACTGCAGCCCGTGGTTCCTCCGCAGGTGTCACATTTCATGCAGGTGCCGTTGCGGAGCAGGGTGAAGGAACCGCATGCAGGGCAGGGGTCTCCTTCGTAGCCCTTGATCCGGGCCAGCATGATCTGGTTGTCCAGACTGCCGGGACGGTGCGCTTCGGTTTTGTCCTGACTTGACGGCGGCGCGGCGCGGCTGCCGGGCTTGAAACCGGCGCTGGCCTTTCCCGAACCTTTGGCTTCAAGCGCGTATCCGCCCATCGGGCCGCCTGTGTCGTTTGTGCCTGTGGACAGGAGATCCTCAGGCTTCACCTGGCCCAGGTCGGCCCGTTTAAGGTAGCTGATAGCCAGATCCCTAAATATGTAGTCGATGACGCTCGTGGCCATTTTCACATAATCGTGGCCCTGGACCATGCCGTTGGGCTCGAAGCGGCTGAACGTGAAGGCGTCAACGTATTCCTCCAGCGGGACGCCGTACTGGAGCCCCAGGGAGACCGCGATAGCGAAGCTGTTAAGGAGGCTGCGGAAGGCCGCCCCTTCTTTGTGCATGTCCAGGAAAATCTCGCCCAGGCTGCCGTCTTCGTATTCGCCGGTACGGATAAAAATGGAATGCCCGCCGATTTTGGCTTTCTGGGTATAGCCGGCCCTGCGGTTAGGCAGAGATTTACGTAAGCCCCTGGCCCTGCCTGTAATGCCGCCTGATGCGCCGGACTTCCTCCGGTCAGGGCTGACGCCTTGGGTGTAACCGGGGCTGTCTATGCAGCGTTCCACTCCCATGATAGTGTCCGCCAGGGGATCCGTGCCGGGGGCGAAGGACGACAGGGGCTGGGACAGTTTGGAGCCGTCCCGGTAAAGTGCCACCGCCTTGAGGGCCTTACGCCATGCCATCATATAGGCGCCTTTTACATCCTCGTAGTCAGCGGCATTGGGCATGTTGATGGTCTTTGAAATAGCCCCGGTGATAAAGGGCTGGCACGCGGCCATCATCTCCACATGGGCGGTCCAGAGTATGGACCGTCTGCCGTTCTTCCCTGACGGAGTGGCGGTGTCGAAGACGCTGTAGTGTTCCTTTTTAAGCCCCGGAGCGCCTTCAAGGCCCATGGTCCCGCAGGCGTAGACTTCGGCGTTCTCGATATCTTCTGAACTGAAGCCCAGGTATTTGAGCAGGCTGAAGCCCTGGGCGCTGTAAACCGCTTCGGAGGCTTTAAGTTTTTTCTCTACAAAATCCTTGCCCAGTATCCAGGGGTTGAAAACCCCCTCCAGGTTCAGCGCCTGCTTCACCGCCTCTGCCGCGGCTGCCAGGGCTTCGGGGGTAAAGCCCTTTGCGGCGAGGCTTTCGGGATTGATAACCGGGGCGCCTGCAAGGGTTTTTCGCCCTGTAGCGTAGGCGATGATCTTTTCGATTTCCTCCGGTTTGTAACCCAGGGCTTCCAGCGCAGGCGGTACGGATTGGTTGATGATTTTGAAGTAGCCCCCTCCGGCGAGCTTCTTGAATTTGACCAGGGCGAAATCGGGCTCCACCCCGGTGGTATCGCAGTCCATAAGGAGGCCGATAGTGCCTGTAGGGGCTATGGCGCTCACCTGGGCGTTGCGGTAACCGTGCTTTTCCCCCAGTTCCAGCGCCCGGTCCCAGGCCGCTTTGGCGGCGTCCAGCAGGTATGCCGGGCAACGGGCGGCGTCGATTCCTGCAGGAAGGGTGTGGAGATTTTCATATTCCACCCCAGGAGCGTTATAACACGCCCGGCGGTGGTTACGTACAACCCTAAGCATCTGGGCGGCGTTTTCCCTGTACCGCGCAAAGGGCCCAAGCCCGGAGGCCATGCGCGCCGACTGGGCGTAAGCCTCACCTGTAAGCAGCGCCGAAAGGGCCCCGGCCACTGCCCGGCCTTCAGGGGAGTCATAGGCCAGACCCATGATCATCAGGAGGCTTCCCAGGTTGGCGAAGCCCAGGCCCAGAGTGCGGTATTCCCAGGAAAGCTCGGCGATACGGGGCGCAGGGAACTGGGCCATAACTACCGAGATTTCCAGTATTAGCGTCCAGATCCTGACGGCATGGAGGTAGCCTTCAACATTGAAGGTCCTGGTTTTCCGGTTATAGAAAAGGGCCAGATTGATAGAAGCTAAATTGCAGGCTGTGTCGTCCAGGAACATATATTCCGAACAGGGATTGGAGGCCCGGATCTCTCCGCCGGAGGGACAGGTGTGCCAGTCGTTGATGGTAGTGTGGTATTGGATGCCGGGATCGGCGCAGGCCCAGGCTGAGCGGGCCGCCGCGTCCCAGAGTTTCCGGGCCTTGAGGGTTCTTTCGACTTTCCCTGTCACCCGCCCGGTAAGGCTCCAGTCCCCGTCTTCCATGACTGCTTTCATAAAGTCATCAGAGAGCCTGAGGCTGTTGTTGGAAGACTGTCCCGACACAGTGTTGTACGCATCATCGTCCCAGGCTGTTGAAAACACCGCAGGGTCCAGATCCTTGTCGCCCTGTTCCAGTCGTCTGAGGAGCTGGTAGAGATAGCTCGCGGGGATCTTGTCCTCCAAGGCGTTTTTCAACACTGAAGCAAGTTCGCGGTTTTTCTCACCGCTGAACCGGTCGCTGTCGGGCCCTCTGAAACCGGCCAGGGCTTTTTTTATCCCTTCAAGGTGTTTTTTTACCACCAGGGAGCCGGTAACCATAGAGGCCACCTTGTGTTCCTCTTCCTGTTTCCATTCGATGTACTTTTCAACATCAGGATGATCCGCGTCAAGGGTTACCATTTTTGCCGCCCGCCGGGTGGTCCCTCCGCTCTTGACAGCCGATGCCGAACGGTCCCCAATTTTCAAAAACGACAGCAGCCCCGAAGACACCCCGCCGCCTGAGAGCTTTTCGTTGACAGCCCTGATCCTCGAAAAGTTGGACCCCGTCCCGGATCCGTACTTGAAGAGCCGCGCCTCCCGGGTTACCAGGTCCATGATGCCCCCTTCGTTCACCAGATCGTCCTGGATGGAAAGGATATAACACGCGTGTACCTGGGGCCGCTTGTAAGCGCTGCCGGATTTTTTCACCCCTCCCTCTGCGGCGTCATAGAAGTAGTGCCCCTGAGCAGGGCCGTCGATGCCGTAAACCGCGCAGAGCCCGGTATTGAACCATTGGGGGCTGTTAGGCGCCGCCATCTGATGGGCCAGCATATAGCAGGTTTCATCGTAAAAAGCCTTTTCGTCCTCTTTGGTATCGAAGTAGCCTGTTTGGCGGCCCCAGTCCATCCAGGTATACGCAAGGCGGTGAAAAACTTGCCGGGCGTCGTGCTCGGCCCCGTCTCTGGGGAGTTCCTTTCCGGGATCTTTTGGCCCGCTTTCAGGAGCCCATTTCTTCCATTCATAGATCCTGTCCGCCGGGACCCCTGCTTTGCGGAAGTACTTTTGGGCGATAATATCCGCCGCTATCTGGCTCCACCAGGAGGGGACTATCACCGTCTCTTCGGAAAAAATCGCCTTCCCGTCGGGGTTGCGAATTTCACTCTTGCGTTTCTCCCAGACAATATCCTTATAAGGCCCTGAAGCCGGGTCCGTAAACAACCGTTCGATTTTCATTAACTAATCCTTATATATAGCGTAGTTTTTTTAGTATACACTATATAAAGCGGTATTTCAAGGCAGAGGGATAGCGGCGCCTGGCATCTTATATCTTGACAGCCTGTCATCTGTATAGTATTTTGCAATCAGGAGGATGTCATGTCTGAGCAGCATATACACGAACCGTCCGAACATCTCACCTTTGAAAAAGTCTGGGCCATGTTTCAGGAAACAGACAAAAAGTTCCAGGAGACAGACAAAAAATTTCAGGAAACGGACAAAAAGTTTGATAAAGGACTTGAGGAGCTAAAGCAGGCCCAAAAGGAGGCCTGGCGGATTGTGGGGAACCTGAGTAACAAACTGGGCATTGTGGTTGAACATCTGGTGCTGGCGAATATAAAAGAAAAATTTAACGCCCTGGGCTACGAATTTACCAAAGCCGGCCCCAGCGTCCTTATCGAAGACCGGAAAAAACAGATTATCACGCAGATTGACGCTATGCTGGAAAACGGCGAATTCGCCCTGACCATAGAGGTCAAAACCCAGTTGAACGTGGGCCACGTAGATGAACACATCGAGCGGATGGGGAAACTCCGGCGCTATGCCGACGACCGGGGGGATAAGCGCAAATTCCTGGGAGCCGTGGCCGGCGCGGTAGTGGCGGACAATGTCAAAGAATATGCCCTGAAAAAAGGCTTTTATGTGATCCGGCAGTCCGGGGATACGGTTACCATAGAAAACCCCAGGGGCTTTGAACCCAAAAAGTGGTAGGAAA